>WHTT01000087.1 GCA_009377605.1 Luteitalea sp. | reverse complement strand
CCAGGTGGATTAGTTTCCGATCGGCGAGTGGATCACTTTCCGAGCGGCGCGCCCAGCCGTCAAGCCCTACAAGGACGCCCTCGCCAAAGACGGCATTCCCGCAGCGTCCTTCCAGGTCCAGGATTTAGATGCGGAGTTTGCAAGACTTCGCGAGCTTGGGGTCACGTTCACGCAACAGCCGATGGATGCAGGACCTGTGCGGATGGCGGTTCTGGATGATACATGTGGGAACCTCATCCAGTTGGTTGAGATGACAAGAGAGCAATAAGGGCGGAGAGCGCTGGAACGGGACCTTTCAATTTGGACTGGAACTGAACGAGCGGTTCATGATCGTCGGTTTGATCGCTCAATAGTCCCAGACAAACGTAAGCGCGCCCAGAAGTTGCTGGCGCGGTCTCGACCGCTTCAATGTTACATTTAGGAGGGATTTAGAGGGCTATAGCGTAGACATAGTTCTCATCACTATCCCGCACGGCCCGCCAGCCTGGCTTCGCCAGGGCGGCTGTCGGGAGACGGTTTCCCGTCCTCCGCGGCTCGTGCCGCTCCGGACCGAATCCCGCGGTCTCTGCCGGTGATGGACGCCGCGCGACAGCTGCGTGTCTCTTTGAACCGCTTGAACGAGATCATCCTCGGCAAGCGGGGGATCACCGCCGATACGCCTGTCGCGGTTCTTGAAGACCTCCCCGCAACTGTGGATGCGGCTCCAGGCCGACTGGGAACGTGTGTCGGCGGCCGTGGTCCGCATTCTCCAGGCGGTGTCGTGATGTTCAGGCTGTTTCGTCGTCTGCGCGTGTTGGCGGGCCGCGGCCGGCTCGACGTCGAGGTTCGGAGGGAGGTCGACTTTCACCTCGCGATGGAGACGGAGCGGCGCCAGCGAGCCGGCGAGAGCGAAGGCGAGGCGCGGCACGCAGGGATGCGCGACTTCGGTCCCGTGACCCGCGGCCGCGAGGAGGTGCATGACGCGCGGGGCATGACGTTCTGGGACACGCTCGGCCAGGACGCGCGGTACCGCCTGCGGACGCTCGCGAGCGCGCCCGGGTACACGCTCGCGGCCGTGCTGATTCTTGCGCTTGGCATTGGCGCGAACACGGCGATGTTCTCGGTGATCGACGGCGTGCTCCTCGAGCCGCTGCCGTTCCGCAATGGCCACGAGCTGGTGCTCGTGCGCCAGGCCGCCGTGAAATCCCATCGTCCAGACGCTGGCGTCTCGATTCAGGAGCTGCAGGAGTACCGCGCTCGGCTCGCGAGCGTGCGCGACCTCGTCGAGTATCACTCGATGGCGTTTACGCTGCTCAACCACGGGGAGCCCGACCGCGTGGACACGGGCGTCGTGTCCGGGAACTTCTTCGAGATGCTGGGCATCGAGCCCTTGCTTGGCCGAGTGTTCATCGAGACGGACGACGACCTGGGCGCCGAGGCGGTGCTCATGTTGAGCCACGCGTACTGGCAGCAAAAGTTCGGCGGCGACCCGAACGTCGTTGGCCGCATGCTCGAGATGAACAACAGGCCGCACACCATCGTGGGAGTCCTGCCGGCCTTTCCGGAGTACCCCCGCGAGAACGACGTTTACATGCCGACGGCGGCCTGTCCTTTCCGAGCAGCGGAGGAAGCCTCGCCGTCAACCCATCGGTCGTTCTCAGGCCTCGACGTCTTCGGCCGGCTCGTGCCGGGCGCGACCCTCCAGCGTGCGTCGTGGGACATCGCGACCATCGCGCGCTCGTTCGAGCAGAGCTACCCGCGGGATCACGAGCAGACAGGGAGCTTGGGCTTCACGGGCGAGGCCGTCTTGCTCGGCG
The DNA here is from genome assembly GCA_009377605.1 of Luteitalea sp. NCBI lineage: Bacteria > Pseudomonadati > Acidobacteriota > Vicinamibacteria > Vicinamibacterales > Vicinamibacteraceae > Luteitalea > Luteitalea sp. Next base: position 24,415 of record WHTT01000087.1, on the reverse strand, counting down.
AGGAGCTCGTCTCGAACGCGCGACAGGCGCTCTATGTGCTCGTCGGCGTCACCCTGCTCGTGCTGATCATTGCGGCCGCGAACGTGGCGAACCTGGCGCTCGCGCGCACGCTCAGGCGGAGCCGCGAGCTGGCGGTCCGGGCGGCGCTCGGCGCGAGTCGCGGGCGCCTGCTCCGGCAGCTGCTGACGGAGAGCGTCGTCGTCGCGCTCGCCGGAGGTGCGCTCGGCGCGGGCCTCGCCTGGCTCTCGTTGGACTTGCTCGTCGACTTCGTGGGCCGCTTCACGCCGCGCACGGGCCAGATCGCCATCGACGGCGTCGTTCTCGCCTTCGCGCTCCTCGGGTCGATCGGCACCGGCATCGCCTTCGGCGTTGCACCGGCGGTGGTCGTACGGCGCGACCTGGCAAGCCGCATGCGGGATGGCGGTGCGCAAACCGGAGAGGGCACCGGGAAGCATCAGTTGCGGTCCGGGCTGGTCGTCGCCCAGGTGGCGGTGTCGTTCGCGCTTGTCGTCGGCGCCGCGCTACTGCTCGAGAGCTTCTACCGACTGGCAACGACGCCCCTCGGCTTCGAGACCGAGCGCGTCATGACGGCCGCTACGTACGGGAACTTCACGAGCCAGGCGACCGACGCTGATTCGCGGCGCTTCGAAGCCGAGGTGCTCACCGCGCTGCGGTCCTCTCCGGGCGTGCGTGCCGCCGCGTTGACGAGCGCCGTTCCACAGTCGGCCATCTCGCCGGGCTTTGTCCCCGTGACGCTCGAGGGCTTCGACGATGGCGTGCGGCGTGGGGTCGAGGTGGATCGCAACTATGCAAGCGACCAGTACTTCGACACGCTGGGCGTGCCGCTGCTGGCCGGCCAAGACTTCCGGCCGAGCGACACGCCTGAATCGCCGCCAGTCGCCATCATCAGCCAATCCATGGCGAAGCTCTGGAAGGGCGCGGACCCGGTCGGCCGGCGATTCACCGCCCGCGACGTCGACGGCGAGCGGACGTTCACCGTCATTGGCGTTGCCGCCGACTACCGACTCTACGACGTCGAGCAGGAGAACCCGGCACAGTACTATCGAGCGGTGAGTCAGTCACCCGGTAGGGGGTCTCGCCTGCTGGTTCGCACCGACGGCGACCCGCGAGGCCTGGTGTCCGTCATCAAGGCTGCAGTCCACGGCGCCGATCCCGACACCCCGGTGGAAGACATCGCGACGATTGCCGAGATCCGGCGCACGACGCAGCTGGCCCAGCCGAGAATCACCGCCGCACTGCTCTCGATCTTCGCGTTGGTCGCCCTGGCGATCACGCTGGCGGGCATCGGCGGCGTCATCGGCACCAGCGTCAGCCAGCGAACCCAGGAGTTCGGCCTACGGATGGCGCTCGGTGCGAGCCGCCTTGCCGTGCTGCGGCTTGTGCTGCGCCAGGGCCTGACATTGGCGATCATCGGGATCATGCTGGGCGTGGCCGGCGCGAACTCCTTTGGTCGCCTGCTCGCGAGCTTCCTCTTCGACACGCCGGGCACCGATCCAATCGTGCTCGCAGCGGTTGCAGCGCTGTTTCTGATCGCGACCGCCCTTGCCACAGCCGGCCCGGCTCGCCGTGCGACCACGATCGATCCGCTCCGCGCGTTGAAAGGCGAGTAATGGTTCTCAGTCGAGTGAGCGCGGTGCGACCTACTCGCGGCGTAGCGCCATGATCGGGTCGATTCGAGACTAGAGCGCGAGCGCGGCGCCCCGGTTTCGGGGTCATAATCGCTGCACGCATGAGCGAGCTCTCCAGACGCGAGTTCGCGGCGATGGCCCTCTCCGCCACCGTGGTGCCCTTCGGGCGGCGCGGGACGTCGGCCAGCACCGCCGTCATCACCGTGCAGGACCTGCTCGATCGGATCAAGACGCAGATCGGCGTCGAGTGGAGCACCGGTTCCGTGGACGGCGTGAAGGTGGGCGCGCCCTCCGCCACCGTCCGCGGCGTTGCGACCACGTCGCTGGCGACCCTGGCCGTGCTGCAGCAGGCCGCGAAGGGCGGCGCGAACATCGTGATCACCGGCGAGCCGGCGTTCTACGCGAAGGGTGATGCGCGCGTTCCGCCGGCGGACCCGGTGCTCGGCGCGAAGACCGACTTCGTCACCAGACACCAACTTGTCATCGTTCGCCTGATCGACCACTGGCGCCGGCGTCAGCCCGATCCGCTGACGCAAGGGCTCGCGCGCGCGCTGGGATGGGCGACGCGTCAATCGGCTGCCGAGCCGCGGCACATCGACGTGCCGCCGACAACCCTGGAAGCCCTGGTGAATGGCGTGAAGAAGAGGCTGCGGTCGCGGGGCGGCATCCGCGTCGTGGGCGACCCGAAGATGCGCGTCACGCGCGTCGGCCTGCTGCCCGGATCGACGCCACTCCAGGCCACCTTGACGATGATGCCGGCCGTGGACGTGATCGTCGCGGGCGAAGTGCGCGAATGGGAGTCCGTGGAGTACGTTCGCGACAAGGTCGCGGCCGGCGAGCGCAAGGCGCTCGTCCTGGTCGGGCGCATCGTCTCCGAGGAGCCCGGGATGAAAGCCTGCGCGGACTGGCTCCGGACGTTCGTGCCCGAAGCGCCGATTCGTCATCTGCCCGCTGGAGATCTCTACTGGAGGCCCGCCCGATGACCGCCGGAGAGGTCGTCGACCGCATCAGGAAGAATCTCGGCGTACCCTGGCGCGAGAACACCTATCGGGACACGTACAAGTGGGGCGGTCCCGAGACCGTGGTCACCGGCATTGCGACCACCGCCTTCGCGACGCTCGACGTCATCCGGCGCGCCGCCGCGGCCGGCCTCAACATGATCCTCCCGCACGAGGTCACGTTCTGGAACGATCGCGATGACACCACCATCGTCAGCGGCGACCCGCTGTACAAGACGAAGACGGATCTCCTGACGCGCCACAACATCGTCATTCTCCGCCTGCACGACCACATGCACGCGCAGCGGCCGGACTTCACCTACGTCGGCTCCGCGCGTGCCATCGGCCTCGACCGACGCTACGAGACCGCGGCGGGCTCGCACCGGTTCGTGATTCCGGAGACCACGCTGGGCGCGCTGGCGGCCGATATCAGCCGGCGCACCGGCGCACGCGCGCTCAGAGTCGTCGGCGATCCCGACGCGAACATCAGCAGGATTCAGCTCGGCGTCGGCTATGCCACGCCGACCGTGAGCGGGCAGGAGATCGACGTGGTGATCAGCGGCGAGCAGCAGGAGGCGGACGGCGCGTTCGATTCCCCCGCGTACGTGCTGGACGCCGTCACGCTGGGCATGGCGAAGGGCTGGATCGTGCTCGGCCACGTCATCTCCGAGGAACCAGGCATGCTGGAGATGGCGCAGTGGATCAAGGGATTGGCTCCCGAACTGCCGGTGCAGCTCGTGCAGGCCGGGGAACCATTCTGGGCTCCGCAGTAGCGGCATCCGTGACCGCGCTCAGTCGCGGTCGCGATCCCAGCCGTGACCGTGGCGCTCGCGGAAGAGCCGCGCCCACCGCAATCCTCGCGATTTCCTCGCCGAACCGCTCCGCGTCGTCTTCGTCGAAGCGGTAGTGCACGCCGGCGACAGGTGCACTCGCGAGGCTCAGGCGAGTGGTCGGAACGCCTCAAGCCCTGTCGGCCGCGTGAGCACGTCGCCCTTCAGGCGGAGGCGGCGCCGGTCAGCGCGCGGCGCGGATTGTCGACAAGCAGGCGGCGCACGTCGGCCTCGGACCAGCCGCCGGCCTTCAGCGCCGGCACGAACTTCGTGAACAGCGTGTCGAACGGCCTGAACTGGCCGCCGTCCGGCTCGCCCACGTGATACCAGCCGGCGTCGTGCGAGACGAGGACGCGGTCCAGGAGCCCCGCCTCGTTCATTCGCGAGACGAGCGTCGCGTGCGTCTCGAGGCTCTGATCGCTGAGGCCGTCGAATTCCACCCAGGCGCCGCGCTTCGCCGCGCGCACGTGCAGCGAGCCGTCCTTTTCGGCATGCGCGTGCACCCAGACGAACGCGTGCAGCGGCATCCCCATGTGTTCGACCAAGTCGAGCTCTTCGAACGCCGCGACGCCGCTGCCGCCGTGCGCGGCGATCGGGAGTCCCGTTGCCTTGTGCGTCAGCGCCGCCGCGCGCACCAGCTTGGCGTCCACCGCGGAGAGCGGACCGGGGTCCACACCGATCTTCACGAACGCGGGCTTGATGCCGGAGTCGTCGATCCCATGCTCCCACTCGTGCACCCAGCGAGCCGCGAGCTGCTCCGCGGTCTCGGTGAACGCGTGTGGCGGGAGATGCTTGTCCTGGTTCGCGCCGTAGTAGCCCGTGTTCGTCAGGATATTGAGACCAGACGCCTCGGCAAGCCGGCGGAGCAGCCGCGGGTCGCGTCCCAGATACGCCGGTGTGCACTCGACCAGCGTGGCACCGCCGCGTGTCCGGAGCTGCCGGAGGTGGGGCAGCACGCGCGTGAAGACCGCGTCGGCGTCGTAGCGTGAAGCGCTCACCTGACCCGCGCCGATGAAGTCCACGAGCACGTGCTCGTGCATCAACGTGAGCCCGAGCCGATCGGGAGCGATCGGTCCGAGCACGCTGTTGACGCGCCGTCCGCGTCCGGCCGGCGGACGCATCGCCTCCTTGCCAGCGAACGCGTCGTGCGCCGGCACGCCAGCCACCAGAGCTCCACCCGCCAGCGTCAGGCATCGAGTCAAGCATTCCCGCCGCGAGACACGGTCGTCCACGTCACGCTCCTTTTGCCTTACGGCCACGTGAAGCCTACGCGACCACGTGGCCGATGGTTCGCGGACGCGTGGCGCGGTCGTTCTTTCAGGCCACGTCGAGCGCTTCCCAGGAAGGTCGGAATAGACTAACCCGAACCGCCTGGTAAACGTCCAGGCGCGCTCTGAAGCTGGGCCTCACTACCGAGGAATCCGGCGATACTGACGTGGTGTTGAAGCGAGCGCTGCCAGTGGAGTCCTTTCTGAGAATCAGACGAGCCCTTCCTACGGACGCCGCCGGAATCGCCGCTGTACTTGCGGCGATCGCTGCGGAACGGATCCATTCGGCCATCGATCGTGCCTGGACCGTCGAAGAGGAGCGGCGCTATTTGGAGTCGCTCTCACCGCGCGAGGCATTTCACGTGGCCGTCGATGCGCGAGGCATCGTTGGTCTTCAGAGTCTTGACTTGTGGTCACCGCTCCTCGAGTCGATGACGCATGTCGGTCAGGTCGGAACGTTCATTCTTCCGGAGTGGCGAGGGCGAGGCGTGGGCCGTCAACTGTGGAAGGCCACCGCGTCCTTCGCGTGTGACGCAGGTTATCGGAAACTCGTCATCCAGGTTCGCGGATCCAACACCGCCGCACAGGGGTACTACCGGCGTTTGGGGTTCCAGGACTGCGGCCGGTTAACACGCCAGGTGATGATCGACGGTGTTGAGGACGACGAAGTGCTGATGGAGTTCTTCGTAATCTGACCGGTCGCCGACAGCCCGCGGTTGGCACAGCCTGGCCGTGCTGGCGTGGCCGTGTCGGAGGCCGCACGGATTGACAGCACGCATAGATCCTCACAAACGCCGCATCGACGATCGACGAGTTGCTCGGATCACTCGACCTTTCGCCGCTCACTGCTGAGCGCCACGAGCTTGTGTCGCTCTCTTTCTGGTATTCCCGACGAGCGCACCCATGCTGCAACAAGTGAGCATTCCGCCGCTTGCACCAACTATCGAATGGGGGACGCTGCGGCTTCGACCGCTGCGATCGAACGATGCCGCGAGCCTATTGGCTTACCTCGTGGATCCCGTTGTTATCGAGCACACCAGCTACCCAGTTCAGAGCCGCCGTTCCGTCGAGGTCCTGATCGAGAAGTCCCAACAGGGGTACGCCGACCGCAGCTCCTGCAAATGGGCGCTGGCAAGGATTTCAGATGACGTAGTGATCGGCACGTGCGGCTTTGACAACTGGGTGCCTGAGCACGCATGGGCCGAATTCACTGTTTTGGTACTTGCTCCTCAGGGTTTGGGCGATTCTGGGGGCATGAGCGGGGGAGACAGCCCTAAACTGTTGATACAGAGGGATATGTGCGAGCTGCCTCCTGCTGTCTCTGCCAACTTCGACACGCTGGGCGTGCCGCTGCTGGCCGGCCAAGACTTCCGGCCGAGCGACACGCCTGAATCGCCGCCAGTCGCCATCATCAGCCAGTCCATGGCGAAGCTCTGGAAGGGGGCGGACCCGGTCGGCCGGCGATTCACCGCCCGCGACTTCGACGGTGAGCGGACGTTCACCGTCATTGCCGTCGCCGCCGTCTACCGACTCTACGACGTCGAGCAGGAGAACCCGGCGCAGTACTATCGAGCGGTCGTCAGTCACCCGGTAGGGGCTTCCGCCTGCTTGCTCGCACCGATGGTGATCCGCGAGACCTGGTGCCCGTCATCAAGGCTGCAGTCCACGGCGCCGACCCGTACACACCGGTGGAAGAAATCACGACGATTGCCGAGATCCGGCGGACGACGCAACTGGCCCAGACGAGAATCACGGCCGCACTCCTCTCGATCTTCGCCTTGGTCGCCCTGGCGATCACGCTGGCGGGCATCGGCGGGGTCATCGGCACCAGCGTCAGCCAGCGGACCCGCGAGTTCGGCCTGCGGATGGCGCTCGGTGCGAGCCGCCTTGCCGTGCTGCGGCTCGTGCTGCGCCAGGGCCTGACATTGGCGATCATCGGGATCGTGCTGGGCGTGGCCAGCGCGTACTTCTTCGGTCGCCTCCTCGCGAGCTTCCTCTTCGAAACGCCGGGCGCCGATCCAATTGCGCTCGCGGCGGTCGCAGCGCTGTTTCTCGTCGCGACCGTCCTTGCGACAGCCGGCCCTGCCCGCCGTGCGACAGCGATCGATCCGCTCCATGCGCTGAAGGTCGAGTAACGGTTCTCTGGCAGTATACTCCTGTCGAAGCGCAAGGAGGCACGATGTCTGGAGACCGTCTGAGAGCGCGTGACAGGGTCGCAATGCTAACCGATTGGATCCTTCGGCTTCGTTCGATCTTCAAACGAGGGGCGGTCGAGCAGGAGCTCGATGAGGAGCTTCGTTTCCACATCGAGCAGCAGGTAGAACGTCATGTCCGCTCGGGGCTGCTCAGAGAAGAAGCAGTCCGTCAGGCTCGCCTCGAGTTCGGAGGGCTCGACCAAGTCAAGGAGGAACATCGCGACGCTCGTGGCGTCCGGTTCGTCGACGACATAAGTCGAGACCTGAAGCACGCCGCCCGTCAACTCAGACGCTCGCCAGGCTTTGGTGCGACTGTGATCCTCTCCGTGGGGCTCGCAGTCGGCGCCAATGCTGCCATCTTCAGTATCGTCGATGCCGTGCTGCTTCGTCTGCTGCCATACCCGGCCGCAGATCGACTCGTCCGAATTGATGGTGTCTTTACGCGCCTACCGCTGCGTATGACCGAGACCGGCGTCGAGCTGGCCTTTCCAGTCGTCGCACCTGAACTTAGCGACGGTCATTCGTTTGCAAACATTGGAGCATACTCCGTTAGTGGGCTTGAACCTCGGGCGTGGAAATCCGGAGCGACTGCGTGCCGCCGCCGTGACGCCAGGATTCTTCGCTGCGCTCAACGTCACGCCAGCCGTTGGCCGAGCGTTCACCGATGCGGACCTGAAGGCGACCGATCGGATCGCGGTCATCAGCTATCGCCTCTGGCAACGGCGATTTCAGTCAGACCCATCGGTGGTGGGCCAGACGATCACTCTGAATGGCCGAGAGTTCTCAATCAGCGGCGTCATGCCAGAACGCGTCGAGTTTCCCGAAGCATCCGACGTCTGGATTCCTCGAGCGTCTGATCCTCAGGTCGCGTCCCAGGTTGCGACCCCGGCGTTCGTGGCTCGGCTGGCGCCGCACGTGACTCCTTCCAGCGCCAGGGAGGAGGTGCTTCGGTTGATTCAACGGGGACCGATGACGAGGCAGGATGCTCGGTCGTCAAGTCTGAAGGTCACTCCGCTTCGGGAAGCCCTCGTCGGGGACGTTCGTCCAGTGCTCGTTCTCCTTGTGGCCGCAGCGCTTTTGGTCTTGCTCGTCGCCTGTCTGAACACCGCAAGCCTCCTGCTCACCCGCGTCAGCGCACGTGAACGGGAGTTCGCCGTGCGACGCGCGATTGGTGCCTCGACACTGCGTCTGGTCAGGCAGGTGTCGAGCGAGAGTCTGCTCCTCGCGGCTGTTGCAGCGCTGGTCGCCATGCCAATTGCATTCTGGACGTTGGACGCTATTCGGATATTCATTCCGGCAGGGCTGTATGGTGGACGCACGGCCGCTATCGACGTTCGAGCGCTCGCCGTTCTCGGTCTTCTATCGCTCGCAGCCGCGGGCCTCATTGGGTTAGCGCCGTCCGTCTCCGCTCAGCGGCGTGCGGCGATTGCCCTTCGGGTCAGCTCATCGACCACAGAGAGCAGAGGATGGCGACGGTTTCGGAGCGCTCTGGTCACACTGGAGATTGCGATGGCCGTTGCTATCCTCATTGCCGCCACGACGATCGTCAAGACGGTTGGTGCGTTAACGGCCGTCGATCTTGGCGCTCGGAATGAAACGGCCGTCGTGATGGAGATCACCCTTCCAAGGGCGACATACTCGTCTACCGACCAGATCCGTCGCTTCTACGAGCGCCTTCGCGAGGAGCTGCAACCAGTGCCAGGCGTTCAAGCGGTCGGGGCTACCAACCATCTTCCCGGGAGCCGGACGATGATTACGCCGTCGCAGCCGATGGCGCTCGAAGGACAGGCCCTCCCGGCAACCAATAGCGTTCGCGATGCCCTGCGCCTGTCGGCAACCACTGGTTACTTTTCGGCGCTCGGGATTGATGTACTGGCCGGTCGAGCGTTCACTGACGCGGATCGTGCGAGCGCCTTGCGAACAGCAATCGTGAGTGAAGGCTATGTGCGGGCATTGGGCATGCAGCCTCGCGACATTCTCGGCCGCCGGGTGAGCGCCGGCCTGGACAGCGAGCAATGGGCCGAAGTTGTTGGGGTCGTCCGCGACGTCAGAATGCGCGGTCCCGAAAGTGATCTCGAACCAGCCGTCTACGTGCCATTCGCACAAACCCCCATCAACGCGACTGGTTTTGTTGTCGTGCGCGCCGGATCGCGTTTCCAAGACGCCGTACCCTCGATTCGCGCGGCTGTTGCCCGCGTGGACGCGAGCCTCCCTCTTTACAATCTTCAGACATTCGGCCAGGTCCGGTCGGAGTATTTGGCGACGCGGCACTTCACGATGACCACGATGGTCGCCTTCGGGAGTGTTGCGTTCGGCCTCGCGGCGTTGGGACTGTACGGGATTGTCAGCTACCTCGTGCGTCTCCGCACACGCGAGATCGCAATTCGAATTGCCATCGGTGCAACATCCGCTGTCGTACGGCGCCAAGTGATTGGCGAAGGGGCACTGCACGCGGCGGCCGGTATCGGGATCGGGCTAGCCACGGCTCTCGAGCTGTGGGCGGTCGTTTCGGCTCATGTTCCAGGCCTTGGGCAAGTTGACGCCACGGTTTTGGCGGTCGTGTGTGCGCTGGTGTTCATCGTCTCGATCGGCGCGGCCTGGTTTCCTGCGAGGCGAGCCGCGCGCATTGATCCGCTGGTGGCACTGCAGTCGGATTAGAACTCCATTATTCATGTCGCAAGGCCACCAACGGACTCACGCGCGTCGCTCGACGTGCGGGCACGACACAGGCAACGGCGACAACGACGCTCAGAATGATGGGCACGGCGATGAAGCTCGTCGCGTCATGAATGGACACGCCGTAGAGCAGCGGGGCCAATGACTTCACCAGGAAGAACGCCGCAGCCAGGCCGATCACGAGCCCGCCGGTGTAGATTGCCAGCGCCTCTCTTGTCACGAGGCGCATGATGTCGTGCGGCTGGGCGCCGAGCGCTGTACGGATACCGATCTCCCGTGTCCGCTGCGTCGCGATGTAGGACATCACGCCGAACAGGCCCACCGCGGCGATTGCGACGGCGAACAGCGCAAATCCGCCGAGTAGCACCGCGTAGGTGCGTGGCCTCGCAAGGCTGTGCATCACGCGATCCTCCATCGTCATCACGGAATCGATGGCAAGCGATGGAGCTTCTTCCCGCAGGATGGCTCGAAGCATGGGTGCGAGACTGGCCGAACTGGCGCCGCCACGAATGACGTACGCGAGCTCCGATACTGCGTTGTCAGGCGACTGGCTATAGGTAAAGAACATCTCCGGCTGTGGAGGGTCTGCCACACCGCCAAATGCCGCGGGCGCAAGGCCACTCAGTCCACCCTGTCGAACCTCGTCTACCACACCAACGACTTCCCATTCGCGGCGTGCACCGATGGCGATCGGAAGGACGGTGCCGATGGGATCGACGTCAAGGTACTGCGCCGCGAACGTCCTGTTCACCACGACCACAGGCCTCGAGGACGCCGTGTCTGCTCGATCAAGCGCGCGTCCGGCAATCACGCGGAGGCCCAGTGCGGGGAAATACTCGGGACTGACCGTTCGCATCAGCGTCTGAACCTGGACCTTGGAGTCGGGATCCTTCGGGGAAGGCATCGTGAACCCGCCCAATCCTCCTGTCGTGACGAACGGCAGTGCGTTGCCGAAGCCCACGTCCACGACGGCAGGCAGCGCCTGCAGACGCTGTTGTGCACGCTCGACCCCGCCCGACAGCAACGCGAACGGCGTCTTTTTGGTTGTGAGATGCGCCGTGAGCACGTCGTGCGGATTGAAGCCTCGGTCGGCGGCCAAGAGTGCCGTGAAGCTGCGCGCGAGGAGTACCGTCCCGACGAGCAGCACGCACGCGATGGCGACCTGCGCCACCATCATCGCCGTGAGGACGCGCGTCGAGCGCGTGGTCGCCGCGCCCGGCCCAGGGGCCGTGGCGTCTCCCGCCAGCGACTCGATGAGGCTTTGGTCTCGCACCTGGAGCGCAGGCACGAGCCCGCAGGCGATGATGGCCGCAAGGGTCAGGACACTCGCAAAGCCTGCGACTTGCGTATCGATGGCCACTTCGTCCATGCGCGGAAAATCGGGCGGTAGAACCACCGGCAGGAGCCGATGAAGCCCTGCGGCGACCAGTAGACCGACAGTCCCGCCGCCGACGCCGAGGGTTGCGCTCTCGACCAGCCACTGGCGTGCGAGGCGTCCCGCGCCGGCGCCGATCGCCATGCGCACGGCCATCTCCCGGCGCCGCTTCATCGCGCGGGAGGCCTGGAGCACGAGTACGCTCGCGAGGGCGGTTGAGAAGATGAGGCCGACAGCGGCCAGGAGCACAATCAGCGCGGGGCGCACGTCGGCAGTGAGGGCGTCGCGTGCAGGCATCGCGGCGACCGCAATGGCGCCGCTGCTGCCAAACAGCGCCACGCCGGCCGTTCCGAGGCTCGGCGCGGCGCGTCCACGCGCCGTCGCTTCGCTCGCCGCCTGTTGCGCCGTGACGCCGTCCCGCAAGCGCGCCACTGCGTTGAAGATCTGGCCCGGAATCACGTCGGCGCCGGTCCTGACTCGCGCAATCTCTAGCGGCAGCCAGGCTTGCGTCTCGCGGTCGGGGAAGGCGAGGTCTTCTTCCATGACCCCCACGATGGTCAGTAAGCGATCGTCAAGGCGCAAGGTTCGGCCGATCACGTCTGGGTCACCGCCGAAGCGACGTTGCCAGAGTCCAAATGCGAGCACGACGACTCCCGCGGCTTCGCGTGCCGTTGCCTCGTCTTCGGCAAACAGTCGGCCGGCCCTCGGCTGCACCCGCAATACGCGGAGCAGGCTGGGGGTCACCCTGCCGACAACCAGCCGCTCGACCTCTCCGCTTCCGACCGTCATCGTCATCAACTGGCTGCGCATCCAGCCGCCGATCCCCTCGATGGTGGCGGGCCGTTCGCGCCAGGCGTGATAGGTCGTATTGCTGATCGTCCATGGGACGCGGCCTGGACTGCCGCCACGCGTCTCCTGCAGACGGACGATCCGATCGGGCTCCGACCAGGGAAGCGGTTTGAGCAGCACGCCGTAGGTCAGACTGAACAGGGTGGTCGTGGCGCCAATGCCAAGGGCCATCATCAGCATCGGCACGATGCCGGAACCGGGGCTACGTCGAAGCTGCCGGCGCACGTACCGGAGATCCTGGGCCAACCCGTCCACCCACCGGATGCCGTTCATTTCGTACCCCTCCTCGCGAATCAGCAGCGGATTCCCGAATGCTGGCTCATTGCCTAAAGAGGCGGCTTACTCATGGCGTACCGCCGTCATCGGGTCGATTCGAGACGCCTTCCGTGCCGGCACGTATCCGGCCAGAAGTGCCGCGCCGAGCAGCGTCACTACCGCCAGCGCAAACGCCGGAGGATCGTTGGCCTCGATTCCATACAAGAACGATGCGAGGAGATCCGACGTCGCCAACGCGGCGCCCATGCCGATTGCCAGTCCCACGGCCGCCAACACCAACACGTCACGCAGGACCATCCGCACGACGCTGCTGCGTTGCGCGCCGAGCGCCATCCGTATGCCGATCTCGCCCGTGCGGCGGGCGACGTTGTATGAAACGGTGCCGTAGAGTCCGACGCAGGCGATTACCAGCGCCAGAATGGCGAAGCCACTGGACAGCTTGGCAAACGTTATCTCCTGGTTGATTGTCTGGTCGATGTCGGCCGCCTGCGTCCTTACGTCAGAGACCGGGACGCGTGAGTCAGCCTGGCGCACGAGTTCGCGTACGGCGTCGATATACCGGAGCGGGTCGCCAAACGTTCGCAGTGCGTACACCATCTGACCAGGTTGCGGATAGCCTTGGTCATACGGGAAATACGCCACCGGAGGAATGGCGCTCGTCAGGCCACCATAGCGCGCGTTCTTGGACACACCCACAATCTCCATCTTGCGCGCAACGCGGCCTGCCTCCCCTGCCACCCAAAGAATCAGGTGCTGCCCCAGCGGATTCCGATCGCCAAAATTTGCCTTGGCAAACGCCTCGTTGATCACCGCAACGGCCGGCCCGCCAGAGCGATCACTCTCCTGGAAATCACGGCCAGCCAGGATTGGGATCTGCATTGTCGCGAAGAACGCCGGACCGACGGTCAAGTAGCGGTTGGCCGGATCCGGTGGCGCGCCGGATACGCCGAGCGGCAGTCCATGCCCTGATTCGATGAGCGACGTCTGCCCAAGGCTCGCGTTCCGGACGCCAGGGATCTCCGTGAACCGCGTGTAGAGATCGCGGTAAAAGGCGGAAATCTCGACCTCTTCGTATCCGGCCTTTCGGGCATCCACCTGGAACAGCAGCACGTTCTCGCGGTTGAATCCAAGCTCGATCGATTGCAGATTCGTAAGCGTCCGCACGAAGAGCCCCGCAGCAACCAGCATCAGCAGCGAAATGGCAATTTGCCCCACCATGAGCAGGTGCCTGAGGCTGAGCCGCTGTCGCGTACGGTCCGCCCACGGGTGGCCAGCTTGCGTGGCCTTCAAGGCGGGCATGACGTCCACGCGCGTCGCCTCGAGTGCCGGAGCAAGACCGAAGAGAATGCTTGCGAAAAGTGAAAGCGCAGCCGCCGCGGCCAGCACGTGCCAGTTCAACTCTGCACGCAGTGTGAAGTTCGGCTGGCCGTTAGCCAGTAGCCCCGTGAGGAAATCAATTCCCCAGATCGCGAGTAGAACGCCAGCGGCCCCGCCGAGCAACCCCAGGAGAACGCTTTCGGTCAGCAGTTGCCTTACGATGCGGAGCCGGCCTGCTCCGAGACTCAGTCGCAACGCGATCTCGCGCCTGCGCGCAGCGGCGCGTGCCAACAGCAGATTCGCAATGTTGGCGCATGCGAGCGCCAGGATCAGTCCCACGAGCGCCATCAGCACGAGAAGTGGCTGTGAGTACTGCCGGCGCAGCCTGTCCAGCCCGCCCGCGCCGTCATCGACGACCAGCGCGGGAAGATTCGCGCGCTCCCGGTCGTTGGCGGCTGTGCCTACGACCCATTGCCGAAATGATGGCGCCAGCATGGCCTGCGCTTGCGCCCGGCTGACTCCGGGACGCAATCGACCCATGATTTGGATCCAATAGTAGTCCCGCGCGAGATACGCCTCGGGTCGAAAGCCAAACTGCTGGCCCGCTCCCAGCAACTCGTTGGCGTGCACCGGGAGATAGACGTCCGGAGCCGCTGCGGGATCGACACCGAAGAACCCAGGCGGTGTAACCCCCACCACGGTGAACGGCAGATTGTTGATCAGAATCGACTGGCCAACCGCGCTGGCGGCGCCCCCGAAACGCCTTTGACTGAGCCCGTAGCTGACGACAGCCACCGGCGGCGCTCCCGCGCGATCATCCCTCGGAATGATCAGCCGGCCCGCGGCGGGGGCAACACCGAGTCCACGAAAGTAGTCGCCCGACACGTTCCAGCCGTTGGCGAGGTCGGCTTGTCCCTTGATTGTCAGGTTTAGACTGCTTACTTCCCTCGACTGCCAGTGGGCAAATACGCTCGAAAAGACGTCGCTTCTTTTCTGGAACAGCTCAAGGGCCGGGAAGGGAAAGATTCCACCCGTCGTTCCCGCCTCGGGATCGTCATAGGTGGTGCCACTGCTGCCCCTCATGACGAAGTCACGTCCGGTGTCTTTGGCGTGCCAGTTCAGCACGACCAGCGACTCCGGATCGGAGACTGGCAGCGATCGCAGCAGGATCGAGTCCATGAAGCTGAAGATTGCGGTGTTGGCTCCAATTCCGAGCGCGAGTGACGAGACCGCCAGCAACGTAAACAGCCGGTTGGCAGCGATCGTGCGGAAGGCGTAGCGCGTGTCTTGCGCGAGTTGCTCGAGGATGGTCCAACCCCACACGGTGCGAGTGTCCTCCTCTACAAGTGTGAGGTTCCCCAATTCGCGGCGCGCCGTCCTTCGGGCCTCGTCCTCGGCCAACCCGTCTCCTTGACGCTGTTCCGCATCCTCCTCCAGGTGGAACTGAAGCTCCTCGCGCAGCTCGGCTTCCTTGCTGCGCCGTTGCATCAGCCAGCGCAGTTTGCGAAAGAAGGTGTTCATCTGGCCTCCTGATCGGCAGGGTCGAGAACCAATGCCATGGCACGAGTGAAGGTTTCCCACTTCGATCGTTCGGCGGCGAGCTGTTTGCGCCCGAGCCGCGTGAGGCGATAAAAGCGCGCGCGCTTGCCCTTCTCGGACAGCTCCCAGGACGCCGCGACCCAGCCCTTCGCCTCCAGCCGGTGGAGCGCCGGGTACAACGACCCGGTCTCGACCTGGAGCAGATCCTCCGAGGTTCTCTGAATGTGCTTGGCGATGGCATGCCCGTGCGTGGGTCCGGCGAGCACCGTGCGCAGGATGAGCAAGTCGAGCGTGCCTTGCAAGAGCTCTACGCGGGAAGGAGGATTTCGAGCCATTTCGTAAGCATTCTACAGATTATTGTGTAGAATGTCTACTAGTCCGGCAAAAAGGGCAGTGACGAGCCTGTTGTCCAGAAGGACTCGATGGCGGGCGCGGCATTGGACGACCCTCAAGGCCGCCGTGCCGTCACCAAGAAGTTGATCTCAACCTCGTCTTTCACTCTGACCGTGCCAGCTCCCGCCGTAACGGGTCGGATACCGAAGTCCGTCTGCCGTACAGTGGCCTTGCCGCTGGCCGTGAGCCCATCGGCCGTGAGGCGCGCTTGCACCGGCACGCTCAAGGGTCGCGTGACCCCGTGCAATGTGAGGTCTCCGGCGACGCGAAGCGTCATTCGGTCGGAGGATTGCTGCACCAGGGCGATGCGCCGGGAATGAAACGTGATGGTCGGGTACTTCTGAACGTCGAGGACGCGCTCACTGAGCATCACCTGCTGCACCTCGGGAACATCCTCGGGTGGCTCCCCTTTGCCGGTGACATTCAATGCGGTGGCGTCGAATTCTGCAGCGATGGTCGATTTCGTCACGTCCGCGCGGTCCAGGGTGATCTGTCCCTGCACGGCAGGCACCGCGATCTCATGTTCGTGCCCGGCGAACCCAAAGATGCCGGACCGACCAACGTGGATCCCGACATTTGTCTTCGCAGGATCGATGACGAGCGGTTCTGGTGCCTGGGCTGCCAGAGGAATTGCAAGGGCAACCCAGATCGCTGATTGCCATCGAATCAAGTGCTCTCTGCTCGTCATGTTCGGGAGTCACCACGACCGCAGGGGCGACTCCATCGGCGAGTTCCGCCCAATTTGTGAAGACGTCTCTATTATAACTCGCCGCAAAACCAGACTGTTTCTTGTCCGCAGATCTCGCCACAATCGCCTCCGAGAAGAGGAGGCGCAATGGTCCTCGAGATCAACGGCATCGAGCTGCATTACGAGATCATCGGCGAAGGGGAGCCGCTGCTGTGGCTCCACGGATTCATGGGAGCGGGCTCCGACTGGAAGTACATCTTCAGACAGCCGCCAGACGGCTATCGTCTGATTGCACCGGACATGCGCGGTCACGGCGCGTCGACCAGCCTAGCCGGCGCCTACACATTCCGGCAGTCCGCCGGGGATATCGCGGCCCTCTTGCGGCACCTTCGCCTGGACAGTGTGAAGGCGATTGGGCTGAGTGGTGGTGGGATCACCCTTCTCCACCTCGCGACGGCCACACCCTCGCTGATCACGTCCATGGTGCTCATCAGCGCCCCGCCGTACTTCCCGCAGCAGGCGCGCGCGATCCAGCGCCAGTCATCCCAGGCGACGCTGAGCGAGCCCGAGATGCAGCTAATGCGGCAGCGCCATACTCACGGCGCTCGCCAGATTGACCAGCTGTTTGCCTGCGCACGGGCGTTGGCGGACAGTTATGACGATGTGAACTTCACGCCTCCGTACCTGTCAACCATCACAGCCGACACGCGATTGTTTTCGGCGACCGCGATCCGCTCTATCCAGTGTCGCTTGCGCTCGACCTGCACCATGGCATTCGTGGCTCGCATCTGTGGGTGATTCCGAACGGTGGCCACAGCCCGGTGCTCGAGGAGGTGGTCGAGCGATTTTCTGAGACGGCGCTCGCGTTTCTGCGCGGCGACTGGCGATCGCGGGCTGGAGAATGAGCCGCGCGGGGCGCGCTGACGACTTAACATCCTAGTGAAGTGAGACGATACCGGGCTCGTCCGAGAACTAGAGAGCATGCTGTTCGACCCGACGCCGCTCGATCCCGTGGGTTTTGCCGCTGTGCCTCTTGTCTTCGCGGCCGTGGTCACGGGCGCGGCGTTGCTCTCGGCACGGCCGGCACTGACCCTGGCGCCGATGAACGCGCTGCGGCGCGAGTAGTCCGCAGCAGTGTATTGACTCGAGCGAACGTGTGGGCTACTTTTAAATCAAGTGCGTAGGGCGCTTCCCGTCCGCGGAAAGGGACTGAGTCCCGCCTACGAGTAACGAAGAGAATCCGACGCTTCTTTCGGCCCGCGCGCGGACAACGGGCGCTTTGCGAAAGGAGCGCGTGTGCCTAACCGTTCTCTCCCTCCACGTCCGAACCTCGATCATCTGAAGCAGCAGGCGCGCGAGCTGCGTCGTGCGCATCGCCAGGCGCAACCGTCTGCGGGCGCGCGTATGATCGCGCACCATCCGGGCATGCGCGGCCTGTCGCCGCAGGCGGCGCTCGCCAGGCCCATCCGCCTCTCGGACGCGCAACTCGTGATCGCGCGCGAGTACGGCTTCGACAGTTGGCCGAGGCTCAAACAGCGCGTCGAGCTGGCCGACGAGGTCGCGCAGTTCCAGCCGCATCCGCAGTTCGACGAGGCCGTCGCCGCGATGGACGCGGGCGACCTCGATCGATTGCGCGCCCTGCTCGCGTCCGATCCCACACTCGTGCGCGCGCGCACGAATCTCGATCCGCCGTATCACTATTTCACCGCGGCAACGCTGCTGCACCACGTCGCCGGCAATCCGGATCGAGGCCGCCTGGCCGGCACACTGCCGCCACCGCCGCAGAATAGCGCCGACATCGCGCGGCTGCTACTCGACGCCGGCGCCGAGGTCGACGCGCGGACGATCGGGCCGAACGGCGGCACCACCATGGGTCTGCTGCTCACGAGCAAGCAGGCCAGCGACGCGAACGTCACCGGACGGCTGGTCGACGTGCTGCGGCAGTACGGCGCCGGGCTGCACCTCCGCGACGGCTGCCTGGACGGATCGCTGGCCAACCACGCGCCGCGCGCCGCCGACAAGCTAATCGCGCTCGGCGCGCACGTAGACGTGCTCGCAGCCGCGGGGCTGGGGAGGATGGACCTGCTGCGTGATTTCTTCGACGATGACGGACGATTGCGGTCGCGCCCGCGCCGACGTGGCAAGCTACTCAGCGCGCGCGACGCCATCGGCCTGGCGCTGCTGTTTGCGTACGTGAGAGGGCAACTCGAAACTGTGGACTTTCTGCTCGAGAAGGACGGTAACTGGAACATGACCGGCGTCAACAACGGCGGGGCACTCCACCGCGCGGCGTGGGAGGGTGATCTGGGCATGGTCAAGCGACTCGTGGCGAAGGGCGCTGACATGAGCAACCGGGCCAACCCGTTCAACTCGACGCCATTGTCATGGGCGCAGCGCAATAAACAGGGTGAAGTGTTTCAATGGATGCGGGCCCACTGCGCCATCGATCTACACGATGCGGTGTGCTTCGATCTTCGGGAGCACATTGAGGCACGACTGCGAGAAGACCCTGCCTCCATTAACAAACGGCTCGATCAGTGGGAGTTGCTCCAGTGCACACCGCTGCACTGGGCCGCGTGGGTGCAGATCGAGGATGTCGACGGCATTCACCAGCTCGACCCATCGAAGCGCGAGGAACTGGTTGAGCTTCTCTTAGAGAAGGGAGCCAATCCGAACATCGTCGCCGGCAATGGAGTCACCGCCTTGGACGTTGCGCACGCTGCGCACGCCACCGGGATTGCGGCATTGTTGGAACGCCGCGGCGGCAAGCGAGCGGTGGATCTGTAACGTCAGAGACTACAACGGGAGATCCGGAAACACGCCGGTGTTCAGGCATAAGACCGACGCAACTCGTTTTGACTGGCAGGAGTGGGCATTGCGGTCGGACTCGCTGCCGGCGTGGCGTTGACACGCTACATGGAGAGCATGCTGTTCGACCTGACGCCGCTCGACCCTATGGTTTTTGCGCTGTGCCTCTTGTCTTCGGGACGGTCGTTGCGGGCGCGGCGTTGCTCTCGGCACGGCCGGCACTGACCCTGGCGCCGATGAACGCGCTGCGGCGCGAGTAGTCCGCAGCGGTCAGCTCGCCTTGGTACTGCCTGGGCAGGTCGCGCTTCCGGACAGTGTGACCGGAACTGCAACGAAAGAAATACTTTCCTGTGCAATGCAATTCCTCGGGTAAAGGACGCTCGTTCGATTTGATCGAGTTTACTGAGTTTATCGCAACTGGCTAAACTCGCAAAATTTCATATAATTGCTGCGTGGACCCCGTGGAAAATCCCTTTGCCCCTGGTGCCGGCACCCCTCCACCGGAGCTTGCAGGCCGCGACGAGCTTCGTGAAAGGGTTCGTGTCGCCGTGGAACGCGTCCGCCGCCGGTTGCCCAGCAAGAGCATCCTGATGGTCGGGCTCAGAGGCGTGGGCAAGACGGTCCTGCTGGATCGCATGCGGGACGATGCGGAAGCGTCAGGCATCGAGACTGTTCGAGTGGAAGCCCCGGAAGATCGCTCTTTGCCGGCGACGTTGGCTCCTCAGTTGCGACAGGCGCTGTTGAGGCTGTCGGGCAAGGAGCAGGCGCGCGCACTCGCTCAGCGTGCGCTGCGGGGACTAGCCGGATTCGCGAGGGCGCTGAAGGTAAAGTACGCTGATATCGAAGTGGGGCTGGACTTCGAACCCGAGCCCGGCCTCGCCGATAACGGCGACTTGGAGCATGACCTGCAAGCCTTGCTCGAGGCAGCGGGAATCGCCGTACATGGTGCTGACACGGCGCTGGCGATCTTCGCTGACGAGCTCCAATACGTGCCGGAGGAGGAGCTTGCCGCGCTTATTACTGCTCTCCATCGCACAGCACAGCGCCGGCTCCCGGTCGTCCTCGTCGGGGCAGGACTCCCGCAGCTGAGAGGTCGAACGGGGCGCGCAAAGTCTTATGCTGAGCGCCTCTTCGATTTTCCCGAGATTGGCAGCCTTTCGCTCGACTCGGCCAAGCGCGCGATCGAGAAACCCACACACGACCACGGTGCCAACATCACGGCTGACGCCCTCGATCGCATAATGGCTGAGACCCGTCGTTATCCATACTTCTTGCAGGAATGGGGCAAGCATTCGTGGGACGTGGCTGATGCGTCCCCCATCGTGCTCGAGGACGTTGAGCGCGCATCAATAACAGCGATCGCGGCCCTTGATGAGAGCTTCTTTCGCGTGAGGTTCGACCGGCTCACTCCCGCACAAAAGCGGTATCTCAGGGCAATGGCTGAACTAGGGCCTGGCCCGCACCGCTCCGGCGAGATTGCGGACGCGCTCGGCCGCGAAGTGACGGTCCTCGGTCCCACGCGGAGTCAGTTGATCGCGAAAGGCATGATCTGGAGTCCGCACCACGGGGACACCGCATTTACGGTTCCTCTGTTCGACGAGTTCATGCGGCGGATCATGCCCAGCGATGACTGGAGGACATGAGTCGCGCGCTGCGAGGCCATCAGGATGAAATGACCGCTCGTCAGCGGCCGTGCATTGCAAGGAGTGCGTTCCAGAGCACCTGCCCACCGAGCCACAACACCGCGGCCACGACGACGACGGCAGCGATGACGAGAATCGAGCGTTTGTTCACAGCTTGACAGTCTCCCGGTTGGCCAAGGAGATCATCACTCTCGCACCACTGCCGAGGTCTCGCAGGCCCTCACGCTTGGACACGACACGACCAGAAAGATCGTTCTACTGCTGTCTCAACGCGCGGATGGGATCGACCTGCGAGGCACGGTGCGCGGGGACAAGGCCTGCGGCCAGACCGACAATCGCGAGCAACGCCGCCGCAGTTGCGAACGCCACAGGATCGAATGGGCTCACACCGACGAGGAACGTCCGGAGCGCCGGCGCCAGGCCCAACGAGGCGCCGCCGCCGATCACGACACCGGCCGCGACCAGAAGGAGGCCACGGCGCAGCACCTCCCATCGAATGCGATGGCCAGACGCGCCAAGCGCCATCCGGATGCCGACCTCGGCCGTCCGCGAGGCAACCACATACGCCATCACGCCGTACAGCCCGATGAGCGCCAGCAGGAGCCCGACCGCCCCGATCGATCCCACCAGAAACGTTCCGGCCCGGCGCATCGTCAACTCGAGACTGGTGGCACTGCGCAACGTTTGCACGCTCACCGGGACCGTCGCATCCACGCCCGACATAGCACGACCGAGCATGGCGATCAGGCGCTCGGGGGGTACCGACGTCCTCACGTGCAGAACGAGTCGGCCGGGACGCTGTGCGAACGGATAGTAGATGACTGATTGAGGAGCCTCGCCGATTGTATCGATCCGACTGTCTCGGACGAGGCCAATCACCTCGGCTTCAGGCTCATCGCCCGTCTGCACCCATTTGCCCACCACATCCTGTCCTGGAAAGTGCGTCTTCGCGAACGTCTCGTTGATGATCGCCACTGCGGGTGTGCCTGCCACGTGCGACGCGTCGAAGTCGCGCCCTCGCAGAAGGGGTATCGCTAGCGATTCGAAGTAGCGGGGACCGACGCTGTGTGTTGACGGCCTGGACCCTGCGATGTCGGTTCGACCCGCGGGGTGAAAGCTCCTGGCCAGCGAATCCCCTCCGAGCGGCACCAGGCTCGCGACGCTCACCGAAGATACACCAGGGAGCCGCTCGACTCGCTCCACAATCGAGTCGGCAAAGCGGAGACGTTCGTCCCCGGGATACTGACTCGGGTCGAGGCTGAACTGGGCGACCACGCCATGGTCGATGTCGAACCCAAGATTCGCCGTGCCAATGTAGATCTGGCTTCGCACGCACAACAGCGCGAAGACGATCAACATCACCGAGAGGGCGACCTGGCCAACGACCAGCGTGTGTCGCAGCCACAGCCTGGCGGTCGCCCCGTCTCCGCCCTGCCGAATCTCTGTCACGACGTTGGCTCCGGTGGCCCTGACGGCGGGAAGGACACCGCAGAACAGTGTCGTGACCACGACAAGTGCCAGGGCATACGGCAGCAGCCTGCTGTCCACGGCCATCGTGTTCTGAATCAGCCCGATCGCTCCAGGCCACGGGACCTGACTCAGCGCGAATGCCAACGGCAGCCCGACCGCGGACCCAGCCAGGACCAGTAGGAAGCTTTCCACAAACATCGCCCGCACGACTCGTCCGCGGCCCGCGCCGATCGCCACTCGAATCGCGATCTCACGCCGTCGGTGGGCGGCGCGCGCCATCAGGAGTCCCGTGACGTTGACACACGCGATGACGAGGACGAGAGCTACACTCGCCCACAGCAGACCCGCAGCAAGAAAGAACTGCGCCGGCGTGCCCCTGAACTGCATGGCTTCCGCCGGAAAGACGCTGGACGGCCGCCCCATTCCTTCGTTCCGCGCGGGATAGGCTCGCTCCAGTGACGCCCCAAGCGCCGTGACCGCGGACTGTGCCTGCGCGGCGGTGGCATTGGGAGCGAGCCGGGCCATCACGCTGAGGCTCGGGCTTCCGCGCTCGTCGAGGGTCGGCAGGATCAACCTGCTGAGCGGAACATACAGCTGTGGCCCCATCCACCCAGTGACCGCGCGGTAGTCTTCCGGAAGGACGCCGACGATGAGGAAAGACTGGCCGTTCAGCCTGAGCGATTCCCCGATGACGCCTGGATCGGCCCGAAAGCGGCGCTGCCAGAACGGGTGGGTGATGACCACCATGCGCGGTTCTCGCTCCGCTGCCGCCTCGCTCGCCGAGAACGTGCGGCCGACCTGGGCCTGCACGCCGAGCAGGTCGAAGAAATTCGTCGTCACCGCAAGGGCGCCAATGCGTGTCACCCTTCACGCGAACCCAGGTTCAACGCCGTCGTCCTGAAGCCCAACGCGTCGGCAAAGATGCCGCTGTGTACGAGGTCCCGATAGTCGGGATACGAAAACTGGTTGGCGTTCCCCGGTTCCACGCCCACCATCCGATCCGGATCGGCCATCGTCGGCTGGTGTCGGTACACGGTGGTCGCGCCCATATACAGAAGGGCGTTGAGGCCGATGCCCATCCCCAGCGATAAGGCGCTGACGGCCACGAGGCCAGGACTGCGGCGAAGGCTTCTGACGCCGTGTCGCGCGTCCTGCCAGAGGCCATCGAGCCATGGCGAGATCCAGACCGCGCGAGCATCCTCGCGGGCGAGCGTCGTGTTGCCCATCGCACGACTGACCGTGCGGGCTGCTTCCTCCTCGGGCACGCCCGAGCGATGGAGCTCACGCTGCGCCATCTCACGATGAAACTGCAGCTCTTCGGCAAGCTCGCTTTCGGCGCGTCGGCGGCGGAACAGATAGGCGAGACGGCGAAGGTGGACCCTCATGTCGTCGCGCCTCTTCACGCGTCAGGCTCGAGGACACGCTGCATGGCGCCGATGAGTACGTCGAAGTCCTTGCGCTGGGCCGCGAGTCGTTTGCGACCCGCCGCAGTCAGGGTGTAGTAGCGCGCGCGCCTGTTATTGTCTGACAGGCCCCACTCACCTTTGACGTACCCGTTGAGCAGCAGCCGCTGGAGTGCGGGGTAGAGCGAGCTCTCGCCGACCTGCAAGACCTCCTGTGACGTAATCCGGAGATGTTGAGCGATTCCGTAGCCGTGCGTCGGGCCACGCTGGAGCGTCCTCAGCACGAGCAGGTCGAGCGTGCCCGGTAGCAGGTCGTGTGGCTGGTTCGTGATTCCCATCGTTGGTCGATGGAAGTATCAGGCATGAAGGTCCCTCTGTCAACTCCCGTCGATAGACGCAGGGGCCAACTCCGGCTCCATTGCCACTGACATTAGGGCAGTTCTCCCATCGCTGCTCGGTACGCCAAAAGGCTACAGCCCACTAGCTATCAAAATACGTTGGGAGTTGGCGGCCGCGATCAGCGCGGACGCGTCTGTCGCCCGCGCTTCGGCGCCGTAGCGGTCGACGCCGCGCGTTTGGCCGACGTCTTCGCCTTCGAACGGGCCGGCCCTTTCGCGACGCTGTTCTGCCAGGCTAGCGTCACCGCTTCGCCGAGCGTCTCTTCATCCACCGAGTGGAGATGAACGCGCGTGCATCCCGAGCGCCCCCATGCGCCGCTCTCCGCCTGGAACACCGACGCGTTCTCACGGACGAACCACTCTTGCTGGTCTGGCGTCAGCACGACCATGCCCCTGGTCTGGTCGTGGTTCAGGGTCGCGAATCTCCGGCCGTTCACCCGAAAGTCCGGGTGCCCCATGTGGGCGCTCTCGATGGCATCTGGCAGACCGAGCACGATGCGACGGAAGTCTTTGGCGTTCGGCATTGATTGATTGAAATGGTCTTCGCTAAGAAGGCGCGAGTTGGGACAAAGGCCAAAATGCGCTATTCGAATCGGAGTGCTGCGACGGCATCTGTGCCGGCTGCCCGACGAGCTGGGAT
>WHTT01000086.1:22163-26381 GCA_009377605.1 Luteitalea sp. | reverse complement strand
CCGTTCGGCACCGCCGATGGGCGTCACTTGCGAGACGCCCGCGACCGCGAGGAGTCGCCGTCGGACCAGCGTATCGGCGGCCGTTCGGAGCGCGAGCGGGTCGTCCACGTCCGACGAGATCGCGAAGAACAGGATCTCGCCCATGATCGAAGAGATGGGCGCCAAGATTGGTCGCTCGACCTGTGGCGGCAGACTGCTGCCCACGAGCGCCAGCTTCTCGGACACGATCTGCCGTGCGCGAAAGATATCGGTGCCCCAGTCGAACTCGACCCACACGACGGCGATGCCCATCGCCGTCGCGGACCGGACGCGCCGCACGCCTGAGGCCCCGTTGATGGCGGTTTCAATGGGGAACGTCACGAGCGTTTCCATCTCCTCGGGTGCCATGCCACCGCCTTCCGTCAGCACCGTGACGGTTGGCGCGGTCAGATCGGGGAACACATCGACCGGCATCGCGCGCGCGATCCACAGCCCTGATCCGGCCAGCAGGATGGCCAGCACGAGCACTATCCAGTGATGGTCGATCGACCATTGGATCAATCGCTTCATGGGATCACCTCAATGGACATGGCCTTCAGCCGGCAGCCCTGTCGCGGTGGATGCCAACTGCACCTCGTAGGCGCCGCGCGTGACGACGCGCTCACCCGGCGCCACGCCGTTTCCGATGCCAACGAGATCGCCGTCGCGCGCCGCAATCTCAATGAACCGCCGCGCGAACAGCTCGCCGCCTATCTGGACGAAGACATACGGCCGTCCGGCTTCTCTGAGCACGGCGGCTGGCGGAATGGCTGGCACGCGCAGCTGTTTTCGCGTAAAGAGCACCGCGGTGCCGGACTGACCGACCAACAGGTGTTCGCCTGGATTCTCGATGTCGATCTTGAGCGGCAACGCCCGCGTGGTGGCATCGATGACGCCGGCGTCATGTACCTGGCTCGGCTCGAGGGTGAGCGGCTTGGCGAGGCCAGGAATCTCCAGTACGAGGCCGGCAGCCTGGCGCGCCACCGCCACGTCTGCCGCCGGCACCTGCACCTCCAACGTCACACGGTCCGTTCGCACAATCCGGAACAGCGGCGTCCCTTCGTCGTACGAGGCCCCCAGCGTGGCCATCACCTCCGCCAGGCGTCCGGCAATGGGCGCCCGGAGGGCAAACGCATTTCCGGCGGCCGCCCCTCCGCCGCTCCGGAGTGTCTCGTCGCGCTGCGCAAGCCGGGCTTCCGCCGCGTCCAAGCGCGCCTCCGCGACGTTCGTTGCCCGTCGGGCATCCTCGACCCGCCGGGCCGGTACGGCGCGTTCCTCCAGCAGCCGCTCGGCGCGCTGCTGCTCAACGCGTGCCGCCTCGAGCGCCGCCTGCGCCTCGGCGACCTCGGCCGCAAGCGTCGCACGGTCAGCGCCCGTCGCCAGGCGCGGCTCGAGACGGGCGAGAACCTGACCGGCACGGACGCGACCGCCAATCGGCGGCAGCACATCGGCCGTGAGCCGGCCGGCCGCCGGTGCCGCGACGATTGCTTCGCCGCCTGGGAGCGGGTGGACTGTGGCGGGTGCGCGAACCGACATCCGCAGCGCCGCTTCGCGCACGGGCGCAGTCGCGAAGTCATTGGTCCACTGCTGTTCCTTCAGGTATGCGATCGCCGTCGGGTCGTCAGACGACTGCTTCTCGGCGTCTGCGGTGGCGGCTCGCTCGTCGGCGAACACCGTCACGACCCCAAGGTCGTGACGGTCGGTGAGGTCGGGCGCGTCGAGGATCAGCGCACAGCGATATCGCCCCGGCGCTGGAGGTGCCCCTTCGACGCGAAACACGCCCGGTCGTGACGGCTTCGGACCAGTGAGCGTCGTCGGTGAGCCGCGCCTTTCTGGGGTGAATTCAACGCTCGCGCGACCAGCAGTGACAGGCTTGAAATCCGCCAACGTGGTCAGGTGGACGGCGAACAAGACGGTGTGCCCCGCCACAAGTGGCGGATGCTCCATGTACAGCTCCGTCTTCTCCGTCCAGTGGGTCACATCCAGCGTGGGCGATTCTGCCTGAGCGGGGTCAGCCTGTCTCGTGCAGCCGCCTAGGTTGAGGGCGGCAAGGAGGGCTGCGCCGATCAATCCGTTTTTCGTGGTCATCACGGGATCTCCCAGCCGCTGACAAATTCCAGCTCGATCTCCGCCTGTCGCACAGCCTGGTCGAGCGTGGCTTGACGTGTGCGGGCCGACGCTCCGACTCGATAGGCGTCCAACAATTCCAGGATGCTGCGCTCGCCAGCGTCATAGCTGACCTGCGCAATCCGCTCGATCTCATCGGCGCTCTGAACGGCCTCGGCCTGGTAGCGTTTAGCCGCCCGGCGCCGTTCCAGCACCGCCGCGCGGAGAGCGGCAATCTGTCCGCGCAACACGAGCCGGAACGCGTCAGCCTGCGCTTCGGCCTGCGCGGCTGTCGCGGCCGCCCGCGCGCGCTCAGGGCGCGCGCGATCGAAGAGCGGCAGGGCCGCTTGCACCATGACGACACTGCCAACGTCCCCGCCGCCCACACTCGACGATTTGGTACCCGCGACGATCTCTGGCTCGGGGATGAGACGTCGTTCGGCCGCCCGTTGGGCCAAACCGGCCGCCTCGATCTCGCGCTGCAAGCCGAGAAGCTCACCGCGCGTCGTCTCTGCTCGCTCGAGCAGCGTTTCGAGCGACGGGAGATCTGCCGCGGCCGTCGGCGCGCTGACCGCCTCGATTTGGGTCGGGTCAGGCATGTTGCCAAAGAAGCTCGCAAGCGTGGCCTGTGCGCGTTTGCGGTCGGTCGCGGCCACCGCGCGGTCCGTTTCGATGTCGAGGACCTCCCGCTCCGCCCGTAACCGATCGAATCCAGCCGCATCGCCGGCGGCCTCGCGCTTCGCTAAGACCTCAGCCAACTCACGAAGCCGGTCGCGGGCAGTGGTCAGCGCACGCTCCCGGGTCTGAGCCGCCACGAGCTCCGCAAAGGCCAGTCGCAGATCGGCACGCAGGCGCCGCACGTCATCGTCAGCACGGTTCGAGGTCGCGGCGACCATGGAGGAGGCGGACCGCGCGTCCAGTCCCCGGCGGCCGGTAATCGGCAGCGGCTGTGACACCATCGTCAAGTACTCGGTCACGCCCGCCACCGATTCCCGGTTGACGGTCACCCGAGGGTTCGGCCATCTGCCCGCGGCCAGGACATCGGTACGCGCCACATCCACCGCCGCGCGGATGGCCCGCACGCGGGGACTGTCGGTCGACAAGCGCGCCAGGGCATCGGACTCTGTCAACATCGACGATTGCGCGCCGGCACTCGACGGCACGAGAACGGCCGCCAGCGCGGCGCAGCGCAAGCCTCTGCGCATAACACCTCGCATGAAAAGCTGAGTCGGGATGGACGACGGGCGAGGCCGTCAGATCAGGCTAGACGGAGAGGAGGGGAGGAGCGCGGGGACCGTGCGAGGAAGCCCATGGCGGGTCGTGCACCGACACGTGAATGGATGCCGCCGCCCACCGAGTTGCCTGCGGTGGCTGCGGGATCGGCGGGTCCTCATACAGGAGGTGATTGACGGGAGAGACGTGCGACACCAGCGTTGGGCCGGTGAACGGCGAGTCGAGCCACTGCGTGTCATGATCCTCATGGCTGACACTCGTGTGCGTGCCAGCCGGGTGATGTGGCTCGAAGTGGCGGTGGATGACGTCCGAATGCCGACCGTCGTCGGTCCGCGTGACGTGACGATGCTCTCTCGGCAGCCACGCCAGCACAAAGAGACCCATCACCGCAAGGCCCGCGGTCAGCTTCCGGACACGGCAGCGTCCCACCACGGCCGCATTATGATCGGTCACGAGCCGTATAGTCAAACTGACTGACGGGACCGACGAACGGCAGCAGCGGCAACCCACACCCATGAGGATGCGCCATCGCACTGTGCCGTCACGCGGACTTCGGGAAGGTCAGGACGAACGAGGCTCCCCGGCGAGCGTGCGTCTCGACGGCGATGCTTCCACCATGCGC
The DNA here is from genome assembly GCA_009377605.1 of Luteitalea sp. Taxonomy (NCBI): domain Bacteria; kingdom Pseudomonadati; phylum Acidobacteriota; class Vicinamibacteria; order Vicinamibacterales; family Vicinamibacteraceae; genus Luteitalea; species Luteitalea sp. Next base: position 22,402 of record WHTT01000086.1, on the reverse strand, counting down.
CTCCATCACGCGCTTGCAGATGCTGAGGCCCAGGCCGTAGCCACCGGTACTCTTGGTTCGAGAACGATCGACACGAAAGAACGGCTCGAAGACACGCTCAGAATCGCTCTCGGGGATGCCCGGTCCGTGATCGGTGACACGAACGACAACCGTGTCGCCATTTTGCATCGCCGACACTTCTACCTATGGCTGGCGAATTCCCAATTGTGCTGCAAACACCCTGAAAGGAATTCGCGTTC
>WHTT01000086.1:0-22155 GCA_009377605.1 Luteitalea sp. | reverse complement strand
CCTATGGCTGGCGAATTCCCAATTGTGCTGCAAACACCCTGAAAGGAATTCGCGTTCCTGTGATTTGGCCCGACCCTGTGTCAGGGCCAGGTTCACTCAAGCCCTGCGCACACGGTGGCATTCAAGACGTCGCGAGTTTCGGAAGTTACCCCAGGCGCATCCGTCGCACATGCGTCACGCCGCCATCGGCGTCTGATACAACCCACGACAGTGCGGCTGCCATCGATACGAACTCACACTCGCGCGGACGCCGCCAGGATCTGTGCTCGATTCCGGCGTGCGCCCGTCCAGCCCCGCATGTGTGCGATGGCCGTTATAGTACCGTTGGAAGTCGAGGAGCTTCGACTCCAGATCCGCGGCCGTCCAGAACAGGGTGCGGTCCAGACATTCGCGCCGAATGGTGCCAATCAGCCGTTCAACGAAGGGATGGGAGAGCGGCACGTACGGCACCGTCTTGATCTCCCTGATGTCCAGGATGCGCAGATTCGCCTGCCATTGGTGGAACCGATACAGGGGATCGTGGTCCGAACTGAGATATTTCGGCGAGGATTGGCCTCGAGTCGCGCGATTGAACATCCGGCACAGTCCCACGCCATCCACGTCGCCACGATGCACGCCAAAGCCCACGATGCGGCGTGTGCATTGGTCCATCACGACGAGCACCCAGTGGGTGCGCAGCACGGCCGATTCGCAACGAAACAAGTCGAGACTCCACAGACTGTCCTTCGTCTGACCGAGGACGGTGAGCCACGACGGCCCAGGCGAGTCTGGTGCGGACCGGCACCGAACGGCGAGGATGCGCCGCACGACGTCCTTGTTGATGGGAACGCCGAAGGCCAGGGCGATCTGTTGAGCAATCCGGGGGCAACCCCACGACGGATTCCGCTGTTTCATGTCGACGACCGCGGCCATGATTTCCTGGGTGGGCCCCTTTGGACCGGGCTTCGTCGGCACCGTGGAGCAGAAGAGCCGCCCGTATTTCCGCTGTGTCAGCGCTCGATGCAGGCTCAAGAGCGTTGAGGGTTTGAGGATGATCGCGGAACGGATCAGCCGGCGCGGGCGCATGAGGAGCGCGCACACGCCGGCGACCAGCCGATCGGAGAAACGCAGATTGGGGGACCGTTTTCGGGAACGATTGAGGATCAGCAGCTGCTGCTTGACGAGCACGGATTCGGCGACCACGGAACGCGCGCCGCCGGGACCGGCCAGGCGGGCGACTGTCGCCAGCAGATGCAGAAACAGGACGGCCAGATCGCGCACCGGACAATCCTAGCAAGATTGCGAATTCGAAAAACGCTCACGAATCTGCAATTCGCCATGCACAGGGTCATCGACACCGTTCAGCCGCACCTCGTTGTCGAGCAGGCAGGCCCGCGATATACTCAATGGAAGCGCCGGAAGTGCACGATGCCGAACCCCGTTCCGCTGCCACCGCCTGGATTCGACGACCTGTCGGTCGACGAGAAGATCGACTACCTACAGTCGCTGTGGGACCGAATCACGGCCGGCCCCGATACCATTCCGGTTCCGAAATGGCACCGCGACATCCTCGACGAGCGCCTGGAGGACTACCGGGAGACGCCTGACTCCGGCGACACCTGGGACGTGGTTCAGGAGCGACTTCGCAAGAGCCTCAACGGCCAGCACTGATCCGGCATGCCTCGCCGGCTCATCGTTCGACCACTCGCCGAGGTCGATCTCGCGGATGCCGCAAGATGGTACGACGACGAGCAAGCCGGACTTGGGGCGAAGTTCCTCAGCGAAGTCAGCCGGACGCTCGCACGCATTCGTGAGCGGCCACTCCAGTTTCCGATCGTGTGGCGCGGCGTCCGGCGGGCGCTCCTGCACACGTTCCCGTACGCCGTCTACTTCCGTGCGTCCGATGATGTGATTGTCATCCTGGCCGTGCTGCATCAGCGCAGGAACCCGAAGGTCTGGCAACGACGGGCGCGCTAGTCCGGCAGACAGCCGGGATTCCTCGGGGCGCCAGGTACATCGTTGCGCCCTGCCGTCGGAAGGGCGAGTATTCCTGGGACCACCGCCGCAAGAGTTCCGGCCAGTCGACGCTCGTGATCGGGCCACGCTTCGCCCGGATGACGAGGGCTTCTCAGTCCAGGAAATCGCGGGCTGAGGAACGGGGCTGCAATCAGGACGGGCCGATCCGCAGTTGGGCCAAGGCTGGCGGCCAAGTGGTCGGCGTCCTTGGGCTCCACACGCGTCTTTGGCGTTGATCAGGACCGTGCCAGCCAAGGCTCCCGGTTGACGCACCTTCGGCGTTACGACACCAGGCACAGCGGTGCTTCCGCCACGCTTGGCCGCTTCCAGGATGCTGGCGCTCCAGCCCGAGGCGAGCCGTCCCTGGATGACATCCGCAACAAAGCATGTTGCCTTTAATTGCACTGTCGCCGACAACCGGGCAACGGTCAAATTCAGGCAACAGCCTGGTGGCAACATGTCAGGGTGAAGTCCGCACGAGGCTCCTTGGACACCATCAGGGTCCCACCACGACGAGGCATTCGAGTCAAACGTCGCGATCGCAAAGAGTTTGCGAGTCACGCACCGAATGGCAGTCCGGACCGTGTGGGTCCGGCGTCTCGATGGCACGACCAACCAGACGCTCCTACGAGAAACGGGGCTCACGATCGCGGAAATCGCCAGCGAGGTGGGATTCTCGGACCAGAGCTACTTCGACAAGCGGTTCAAGCGGGCGTTCGGCCTCTCGCCGCGCGAGTTCCGGCTCGGCCTGAGCGGTCAAAATCCTCCCAGGATTTGACCCAACTCTCCTAGCACGGCGGCGGGCACCGCTGTACTGTGCGTGTCCATGCGCACAGCCCTCTTTCGCGCGGCGGCCGCCGTGCTCGTCGGCGCCGCGGCGCTCGCGGCCGGCAGCCCCGCACTCGCGGGACCGCTGCCGGCGCTGAAGGTCTCCGAGAACGGGCGCTTTCTCGTGACGGCGGCCAATCGGCCGTTGTTCTGGCTCGGTGACACGGCCTGGGAGCTGCTTCACCGCCTGAATCGGGAAGAAGCGGAGCGGTACCTGAAGAACCGCGCCGAGCGCCGTTTCACCATGATCCAGGCTGTGGCGCTGGGCGGAGCTCGACGGGCTGAACGTCCCGAATGCCTACGGGCACACGCCCCTGAAGAACAACGACCCGGCGCAGCCGAACGAGGAATACTTTGCGCACGTCGACAAGTGGAACAAGAAATGGGGCGTCGGACCGGAGATCCTCACACCGGAGGATGCCCGCGCGTACGGCGAATGGCTCGGCCGACGGTACAGGGACGCGAACGTCATCTGGATTGTCGGCGGCGACCGGCAATCGAGAACGATGTGCACCGGGACATCGCGCGGGCCATGGGTCGACTTCAACATGCGGCAGGCTCGCATAACCGGTGCCTATCTGCATACACATGGACACGGCACATCGTTGACCTTGTGAGAGGCGGCCTCGACGGGCCTTACTCGCGTCGGATGTGTGGATGAGCAAGACCCTGCAAGGGCGTAGGCGCGTGCTTCCGGCCGTCCTCGGCCTTGTTGCACTCATGTACTCTCCGAAGGCCGCCCTAGCCCAGGTCGCCGCCGGCAGCATTGTCGAGAGCGTCGTCGACCCACAGGGGGTGAGGTCCAGCTCCGTCAATCGTCATGACCCGACGCGCCTCACGCTCCCCAGACTCATTGACCTGGGCCGATTGGACGATGCACGCGAGAAGCTGCGTGAGCAGTTCGCCATACAGGGCGAACTGCCACGTTTGCTCTTCTTCGAGGCCATGATTCTGTACAAGGAGAGACAGTATCTGCAGTCTATCCAGAGACTCGCGCGCAGCCTTACGCTGTCAGACGGCGATCCCGACGTATATAAGCTCGCCGGACTGAACCTCGTGTCCCTGGGGAGGCGAGATCTCGCCGGGCCCTATTTTGAGGCTGCAGTCGAACTGGCCCCACGCGATTTCATGGCCCGTTACTACCTCGGACTCCACCAACTGAGCGATCGACGGTATGACCGGGCCGAAACCATTTTACGGGACGTTATCAACCTCAGACCTGACTACCTGGATGCCTACATCCTTCTCGGCGTGGCCAAAGAGCAGCGCGGGAAAGAGGAAGAGGCCATTCGCACATACCACCAGGCCATTGAGCTCGCCGAGCAGCAACACCTGAAGAGAGCCACTCCGTTTCTCTATCTCGCTCGGCTCTTGATCAGTTTGCATCGTCACGAGCAGAGTCTGGCGCCTCTGAAAAGGGCCGTGGAGATTGATTCGACATCATCCGAAGCTCGAACGCTTCTTGGCCAAGCACTGACATACCTCGGACGGTATGACGAGGCCCTTCCGGTTCTCATGGATGCGGCCGCGCTGCAGCCGCGCGATAAGACTGCGCACTATTTGTTAATGAGGGTTTACAAGAGGCTGGGCAAGAAGTCCGAAGCAGCGCGCGAAATGCAGCTGTTTCGCGAGCTCAACGAGAGCGGCACGGGCAATCGCTCTCCGGACGATCCAGGCAGGCCTTACGGGAGGAGGAGCCATGTCCGTTAGACCCTGGTGCTGCGCGCTCGTCACGCTCGTGTGCGTGGTCGCTATCTGCAGTCCGGCTCAGGCGCAAGTGTCGGGCCGCATTACCGGAACCGTGGTTGACGCGTCCGGGGGCATCATTGTCGGTGCCTCGATCACCTTGATGAACGAGCGAACCAGCGACGTGAGAACCACGGAGTCGAACGACGCCGGGATCTTTGTGTTCCCGAACGTCCCTCCGAGCAGCTACTCCGTCCTGGTCGAGGCCGAAGGCTTCACCAGCTTCGCGAAAACCAACCTCGTCGTGAGTGCGAGCCAGAGCCTGGCCCTGGGCAATCTGCAGTTGTCCGTCGGAGACGTGACCGATACGGTCACGGTTGCTGCCACCGGCGCCTCGGTTGAGACCGACACCTCGGGACAGAATGCGATACTCACCACCGAACAGCTCGGGGGGCTGATGTCGAAAGGCCGGGACATCGTCTCGCTGATAACCGTGCTGCCCGGCGTGTCCCAGAACGCGAGCAGCGATTCGCTCGGCGAGAATTGGGGCACTGGCACTCCCAATATGCAGGGGCTCCGCAGCCACTGGAACACGTTTCAACTGGACGGCCAGCCCGGCAACGACATCGACGTGCTCAACTTCTTTACGATGTCCGTCAGCATGGACGCCATAGAGGAGGTGAGCGTCAAATCCAACACCTACCTCGCCGAAGATGGACGCCTGCCAGGCGCGAACGTCAATATCGTTTCCAAATCCGGAACGCAGCAGTTTCGCGGTAGCGGCTACTATTTCAAGCGCCACGAGCGGTTCAACGCCAACAACTTCTTCAACAACCGGCTGGGCATCCCGAAGCCGCTCACTCGGTACGACACCTTCGGCGTGACCCTCGGCGGACCGGCCTACATCCCGGGCCGGTTGAACCGCAATAGGGACAAGCTGTTCTTCTTCGTCAGCCGCGAGGACTGGCGGATCAAACTGCCGGGACCCATCCTGCAAGCGACGCTGCCGACGGAGCTCGAGCGGAGGGGCGATTTCTCGCAGAGTGTCGACCAGAACGGCCAGTTAATTCAGGCCATCGACCCAACGACGGGCAAGCCGTTCCCTGGCAACATCATTCCGGCCGACAGGATTCACCCGATCGGGCAAAGTCTGCTCTCGCTGCTGCCCCTGCCGAACTTGCTCGACACGGGCATCACCGAGGGCGCGTTCAACTACCGCGACCAGGAGATTGTGAATCAGCCGAAAGCCCAGACGCAGCTCAAGATCGATTGGAAGCCCACCGAGCGGGACCGCATCTCGTTCCGTCCCCGGTGGTGGTCGTCTGACAGGCAAGGACAGTTCCAGAGCACGGCTTTCGGCGCCAACTTTCTCTTCCAGCAGCACCATTACGAGTACGTCACGAACGCCTACGCGGGCAGTTACAACCGGATCATCTCGCCGACGATCGTCAATGAGTTCAACGTTGGCTACAGCGAGGCCAAAGAACTGGGTACACTCAACGACGAGTTTCAGCTGGAGAACGTTCGGCGCGACAGGCATGGGCTCGACAGCCTGGGGCAACTCTTCCTGAATGCGAATCCGCTCAACCTCATTCCGCGAATGTTCTTCGGCGGGCTTCCCAATGCGGCGAATGTCGATTTTGACCCGCGGACGCCAATTGCCGCTGGCGATGAAAGGGTGTGGATCACCAATAACTTGACGTGGGTGGCCAACAATCACACCTTGAAGTTTGGGGTGTATTATGAGCTCAACAACGCCAGCGAAGGCCCGCGCGCCAGCGCTGTGGGCCGTCACATGGGGACGTTCGATTTTGGTCGCGACGCCAATAATCCGTTCGATAGTAACCACCCCTTTGCCAACGCGCTGCTGGGGAACTTCAGAAGTTACGCCGAGTCAAGCGGGCTGTCGAGCGGGCGGGCGCAGATCCATACCTTTGAATGGTTCGCTCAGGACTCGTGGAAGGTCACGCCGCGGTTGACCATCGACTATGGCGCGCGGTTCTACTCATTTATTCCCTGGCGGCTGCGCGACGATGAGGGAGCGGCGTTCGCACTGAGCCGCTATGATGCCGCCAACGTGCCCGAGTTGTACGTTCCGGCGCTGGACCCTGATGGCAGACGGGTGGCCAGGAATCCCGTTACCGGGGAACTTGCCCCTGAGCCGCTGATCGGGGCCTTCGCGCCAGGCTCAGGTGACCGCTTTGCCGGGGTCGTCGTGGGCGGCGATTCAAGCTATCCCGAGGGATTCCGCGAGCGCCCGGCCGTCCAGATCGCGCCCCGCGCCGGGTTCGCCTATGACCTGTTTGGCAACGGCAAGACGGCGGTCCGCGGCGGTTTCGGCGTGCACAAGCAGACCATCTTCTCTTCTCAGGCCTCGATGTGGACGACGACGACCGCGCCACCGATCCTGGAAAGCCCGACCATCTTCTATAGCAACCTGGACAGCTTTCTCAGCGCCGGCCAGGTCTTCTTCCCGACCGATTACCAGTCGTTCGATCTGAACTTCGACAAGGTGCCGACCATCTATCGCTGGTCGTTCGGCGTTCAGCAGGACATCGGTTTCGGGACGGTCCTCGACGTCACGTATGTGGGAAGTGAGGGCCGCAACCTGCGCCAGAGTCGGAACATCAACACGCTGGCCCCGGGCGTTCGGTTTCTGGAGAGCAGCCAGGACGCGACGACGGGTCGCCCACTACCGGACAACTTCCTGCGGCCTAACCCCGGGTTCCAGAACATCAGCTTTAGCGAGGAAACGGGCTTTTCCAACTACCACGCGCTGCAGGTGGGCGTCAACCGCCGCTACACGGCGGGGCTCCAACTGGGCGTCGCGTACACGTGGTCGAAGGCGATGGGCATCTCGGATCAGGACAACGGGAGCCTGCCGATCTACAGGGATGTCCGGAGCTACCTCTATGGCAAGCTGGGGTATGACCAGACGCACGTCTTCGTGTTCAACTATCTCTGGGACCTGCCCAACGCGCAACTGTTCGCCGGGAATCGTGTGACCCGCCTGCTCTTCCACGACTGGGGGGTCGCTGGTATCACCACGATGGCCAGCGGGACGCCCCTGGGGATCGATCTTTTCCGGACTGACGGAGTTGACCGCCACGGTGGCGGCGACCCGCCACGCGTGAATGTGATTGCGGATCCGATCCTCCCTCGTGGCGAGCGCAGCTTCGAGCGTTGGTTCAATACGGATGCGTTCGCCGCGCCTGGGGTGGGCGATTTCGGCAACGCCCCGAGGGATGTGTTTCGCGGTCCAGGGATCCACAACTGGGATTTCGCGCTGCTCAAACACTTTCCCATCGGCGGCGCTCGCCTCCAGCTCCGGTGGGAGGTCTATAACCTGTTCAACCACACGCAGTGGGAAGACGTGGATAACGATGCCCGCTTCGACGCGGCCGGCAGACAGGTCAACGGCCAATTTGGCCAGGTTATCAGCGCTCGGGCCCCGCGACAGATGCAGTTCTCACTTCGCTTGGAGTTCTGATACTGGGTAGACCAATGTCGGGTAGGAAGAAAAGGCAACCGATCGCAACACCAGCGTTGCTGTGGCTGTTGGCCCTCCTTCCCGCTACAGCCTCGGCGCAGGTAGACGAGTCGCGGACGCACTTCAACCGTGGCGTCGAGTTCCAGCGCAGCGGTGATTTGGAACGCGCACGGCTGGCCTATGAGGAAGCGCTGACGCTGTCGCCGGGGCGCGTGGATGCGCTGTCCAATTTGGGACTCGTCTATTTGAACCTCGGCGCACACGACAAGGCTATCGAGCGACTGAGCCGGGCTCTATCAATCAAACCGGACCTCCACATGGTCCGACTGTTTCTCGCGTTGGCTCATTTCCGTGCGGGCCAGTTCGGGCGGGCCGAGCGTCAAGCGGCCCGGGTGGTGGCCGCCCATCCCGGTCATCCGCGGGCCCTTCACCTGCTGGGATTATCGCTGCTGAAGCTCGAAAGAATTCAGGAGGGCATTGCCGCGCTCGAGGCAGCCCTGCGAGCCAACCCCAATAACGCTGAGGCGGCCCACACGCTCGCCACGGCGTATATCCGACGCGGCGATGTCGCAAAAGCGGAAGCGCTGCTGGAGGGGCCGCTGCGGTCGAGCGGTGACGCGCAGATCTGTCTGGTCAGGGGCACGATCCTGAACGCAAAGGGGGAGTACCGCGCGGCGCTCCAGGAACTGACCAAGGCCAAGGCACTCAACGACCGGCTGCCGACGCTGCACACGCAGTTGGGCTATGCGCACATGTTCTTGTCAGAGCCCAAACGGGCGACACACAGATTCCGGACGGCGCTGGCGCAGAACCCGGACGACTTTGAGGCGAACGCTTACCTCGGGTGGCTCTATCTCAGGGAGAAGCGGCATCAGGAGGCGTCCGAGCGGCTGCTGGCCGCCCTGCGACAGAAGCCTGACAGCAGCGCGCTCCTTTACATGATCGCGCAGGTCTACCGCGCGGGCGGGAAGCACGAGAAAGCCGCCGAAGCGCTCGAACGCGTCGTCCAACAGCGGCCGGACTTCAGGCCTGCTCACGTCCTTTTGGCCATGACATACAGCAGACTGAAACGGACTGAGGATTACGCCCGGGAACAAGCCGTCATCAAACGACTTACTGAAGAGGAGCAGGAAAGGAATCTCGGCCCCAGGACGGGTTATGCAGACGGAGAGCTCAGGCTGCCACCCCTCCCAGAGGATCCTTCGGGGACACCGAATACTGGGGGCGGCGTACGACACTGAAACAGAGAACATGTCGCGCCACGCTCGATCCACGCGCAATTCGGCTGTCGGTGCGCCCGGCGTTCTGACCACAGGGAGGCGAAGACTGTGAAACGATCAGCGACCCGAGATACACATCGACGCGCGCGGAGCACACCAGCGCTCCTGCTCGGCGCTACCCTTGCGGGAGCCGTGCTCCTGAGCGGCCCGGGCAGGACCGAGGCTCCCGCCGGCCCTCAGGCGCAGGCCGGGACGACGGTCGGTGCAGACTCCGTCACGAACCCGGTTCCCGGCGCTCCCCTGACCCTTGATATCGGCGCATCAACCGATCCGGACGGCGACCCGCTGCGATTCTCGTGGTGGCAGTATCAGGAGCCGGGCACGTATCGCGGCACCGTCGCGATCAGCGATGCCCATCGAGGCATCGCCTCGATGCGCGTCCCGGACGCGGCCAACACGGGTGACACGATTCATCTGATCGGCCAGGTGACGGATTCCGGCACGCCGCCGCTCACGCGCTACACCCGAGTGATCGTGACCGTGGGCTCGGCGCGAGCGCCCGCGACGACGCCGTCAGCGAACCCGGCATCCAGGCGGTAGCGCAGAGGCGAAAGGGGAACCCATGAAGGCAGTGATGGGCGCGTTGATGTTGGCCACGTTGCTCAGCGCCGCGGCATTCGCGCAGTCGGATGTGAACGTGTCCGGAAAGTGGGAGATCGAAACCACCGGCCGATTCGGGCCCCAGGTCCAGGTGCTGACGCTGAATCAGGTGGACACCGACGTGGTCGGTGAGCTCGCGGGCTCCGGCGAAGGCCCGGCGGGCAGCACGCCCATTTCTCCGGTCAACCGCGAAATCTTCGACGGCGCCGTCGATGGCCGGACGGTCTCCTTCTATGTGTGGCGAGGCAGCGACCGACCGACCAAGGTCGTCTATACCGGCACGCTGAACGACAGCGGCGACGAGATCACCTTCACGGTAAAGGGCGGTCGGGGCCGCTGGGCGCCTCCCCCGGGCCCCGTGCTCGCCAAGCGCGTCAAGTAGCCCCATCCGGTGAATATGCTACAAGGGAGCTGTACACTGGAACGGACAGCGCACGTGGAGCACCGCCAGGCGAACCCCTTTGCGCCGAACCCGGTCCTCCACGGATCGCCCGGGCCGCTGCCCGAGCGCATCCTGCTCCGCGCCGGACCCCTGACACTGGTGTTTGAAGCGGGCGACCTCCGCTCGATTCGCCTGGCACGCCGAGAAGTCGTCCGCCGCATCTATAGCGCGGTGCGCGATGCGTACTGGGCCACCATCCCGGGCGAGATCTCGGACCTGGTGCTGGAGGGCGATGCAGACTGCTTTCACGCGAGCTACCGTTCCGACCATCGCGCCGGCCCCATTCATTTCGTGTCGCGCGCGACGCTGACGGGCGCATCGGACGGCACCGTGACGTTCGCCTTCTCCGGCGAAGCGCTCTCCAGCTTCGAACGAAACCGGATTGGCCTCTGTGTGCTGCACCCGATACGCGAGTGCGCAGGCAGACCTGTGCGGGCGACCCTGACGTCGGGCACGCAGCGCGACCTCCGTTTTCCGGTGCTGGTCGCGGTCGAACAGCCGATCGAGGGATTCACGGACCTCTCCGCGCTTGCCTACGACGCAGGCCGCGACACCCGGATCGAGCTCGCGTTCGAGGGCGATCGCTTCGAAACCGAGGACCAGCGCAACTGGATCGACGCAAGCTTCAAGACGTACAGCACACCCCTGGCACTTCCCAAACCTGTCGTCGTCGCCGCCGGTACGCGGATCGAGCAGCGCGTGACGCTCCGAGTCGTGTCGCGAGCGTCCGCCCGCACGCCCCCGCCGGGTGGCCGCCAGCGCGTACCCGCTGATGTGCCGGTCGACGCTCCCGCGGGCGCTCTCCCGCCCGTGGGTGTCGGTCTGGGGGTGCTCGATCGGCCACTCGACTCTTCTGCGTTCGAACTGCTTCGCGAGCTCCGCCCCGTACACATCCGTGCCGACGTGTCGCTCGAGGCCGAGGCATGGCGGGCACACCTGCAGCATGCCCTGGACCTTCACCGCGCGCTCGGCAGCGGGCTCGAGCTCGCGCTGGACGTCGCGCCCGCATCGGGACCCGTGCTCGACGCACTCGCGGGTCTGCTGCCGGCCGATCTCAGGCTGGCGAGGCTGCTCGTCTTCGCGGCCGACAGGCCGACTACGAGCGCAGAGGTGCTGGCGCTGGTGCGCGACCGGCTGCTCGCGCGCCGACCGGATCTGGGCTCGCCGGGGGTCGGCAGCCGGATGGATCTCTACCAGTTCCACCTCGTCCCGCCGCCGCAGGCGGAACTGCTATGCTGGTCCATGAACCCGCATGCCCACGCGTCGGATCTCACGAGCCTGGCCGAGACGCCGCCGGCAGCTGGCGATCAGGTTCGCAGCGTCCGTGCCCGGCACCGGAACGCCTGGACGGCCGTCACACCCGTGACGCTCGGGCCGCGCGCAAGGGGATCTCTCCCGCCGCCGCCAACGGCGCATCCCCTGCACGCGTGTCTCTTCGGAGGGGCCTGGACGCTCGCAGTGGCCGCCCATCTCGCCACGGCGGGCGTCGACAGCGTCACGTTCCTGGAGAGCGTCCGCGAGTTGGGCTCCGCCACGGGCACACATCCACTGTTTCACGTGCTGGCAGATCTTCGTGAGTGCTTTGGCGGACGGCTGACGCTGCAGCCGGCGGTGGCGGACGGCGAAGAACCCGATGCGGGGGCCGCGCTGCTCGTGGGCCGGGATGCGTCGCGAGCGGTGCTGCTGCTGGCCAACCTGACCGGATCGCGTCGCCACGTGCCGCTGCCCGCATCGTTCGAGGCCGACCACGTGCGCATCCTCGACATCGATACGGCGGAACGCGCCGGCCGGGATCGCGCGGGCTTCCGCCGGGAGCACGGGCACCAACCCGCCGGGCGTACGCTCGCGCTGAATGCGTTCGCCACGGCACGGGTGGACGGCCGTCTCGTGGATCGGTGAATTTTATCCAAGCTTTGGTTCGCTTCCTTCAATCCGGCTGCCGCAGGGAGTGGTAACTGGTTCACGCGATGTCGCGCCCGCTCCGCTTCGCCGTCTTCGGCGCCGGATTCTGGACACCGTTCCAGCTCTCTGCCTGGCGCGAAGTGGGTGGCGTGCAATGCGTCGCGATCTGGAACCGCACCCGCCGCAAGGCCGAGGCCGTGGCCCGGCAGTTCGGGATCCCGGCGGTCTTCGACGACCCCGAGCAGCTACTGCGCGAGGTGCGCCCCGACTTCGTGGACAACATCACCGAGGTCGGCGGGCACGCGCCGGTCTCGACCCTGTGCGCGCGTCACCGGGTCGCATGCATCTGTCAGAAGCCGCTGGCTGCCTCTGACCGGGAGGCCGCTGCGATCGTGAGCGCCTTCCGGCGGGCCAGGACGCGCTTCTTCGTGCACGAGAACTGGCGCTGGCAGACGCCGATGAGGGAACTGCGTCGGCTGCTTGATGCGGGCACCATTGGCGTCCCCCTGCGCGCGCGTCTCACCATGGTCTCCGGCTACGACGTGTTCGCGAACCAGTCGGCGCTCCGCGAGCTGGATCGGTTTATCCTCACGGATCTCGGCACGCACCTGCTCGACGTGGCGCGCGTGCTCTTCGGCGAAGCCCGCACGTTGTACTGCCGCGCGGCCCGGACGCTCCCGCACGTGAAGGGTGAGAACCTCGCGACGCTGCTGCTGACGATGGGGCGGGCGCGTACGCACGTGACCGTGGAGCTCGGCTACGCGCGAACGCCCCTCGAGCCGTCCGTCCGCGAGGTCTTCCCGCAGACGCTCGCGTTCATCGAGGGTACGGACGGCTCGATCGAGCTCGCCGCCGACTACGTGATCCGTGTCACCACACGGCGCGGCACACGGGTGACACGGCATGCGCCTCCGCGCTACGCATGGGCCGATCCGCGGTACGAGGTGGCCCAGGCCAGCCTCGTGCTGTGCTGCGCCGACCTGCTGCGCGGCCTCCGCGGCGAGGGCGGCGGCGAGACGACCGGAGACGACAATCTCAAGACGCTGCGGCTGGTCTTCGCCGCATACGACAGCGCGCGTCGAGGACGGGAGTTCCGGTTCTGACAGGAGGCGATTGGATGAACGGGAACATCGGGCGGCGGTGGAGCATCCTGAACGCGCTCGCGGCCGCGGCCCTCGTGTGCACCGCCTGCGGTGAGGGCAGCGCTCCGGGCGGCGACGGCCGGGCGCCGCTCACCATTGGCGTGGCGTTCGAAACGCTCCAGACGGAGTTTTGGGTGGCGGCCTGGAACAAGCTCCGCGCCGACACCGCCGCGCGGGGCATCACGATGCTCGAGGCCGTGGCGGACGGCGATCCGAACCGGCAGTTCGAGCAGGTGCGTACGTTCATCAACCGCCGGGTCGACGGCATCATCCTCGTGCCGAAGGATGGCAAGACCGTTATCCCCATGATTCGGGCCGCGAACGCCGCGGGGATCCCGGTGGTGCTCTTCAACCGCCCGGCGGACCGCACCGACGCGCCGCACACGACGATCGCGCCGGACAACTTCGCGATCACCCGGGAGACGGTGGCGTACCTCGTCGACCAGGTCAGGGCGTCCGGCCGCAAGGCGAAGGCGGCGGTCCTGCTCGGCGACCTGAGCGACGTCAACGCGATCGAACGGCGGGACGGATTCGAGGCGGCCATTCGGGACGCGGGCGATCTCGTGGAGGTCGTCGCGCGCATTCCGACCGCGTGGAACCAGGAGAAGGCGCTGGCGGGGTTCGAGAGCGCGATGCAGGCGCATCCCGACATCAACTTCGTCTTCACCTCGTCCGACTTCATGCTGCCCAGCATCAAGTCGGTCCTGAGCGCCAGGGGCCGGTGGAAGAAGGTCGGCGAGCCCGGGCACGTGCTGCTCGCCGGGTTCGACGGCGATCCGACCGCGTACGGCCTGATGGTCGACGGATACGTCGACGCCACCGGCGTGCAGGATGTCTTCTGGGAGGCGGAGCAGGCCATCCGGGTCATCGAGGAGGCGAAGGCCGGCACGCCACCACCCGCGCGGCTCGACGATCCCGGATTCGTGATTACGCAGGCCAACCTGTCGTCGCTCGCCGGGCGCATGTGGGGCGCCGTCATGTCGAAGCGCGCCGAGGCGCCCTGATGCGGTTCGCGGCGGCCCTTCGCGCTGGCCCCATCGCCGAGGCCATCCGTGCACCAATCCTGCTGCTCTGGGCCGGGGCCGCTCTGGCGTTCGCCCTCGCCGTTCCAGGGTTCGCCTCCGCTGCCAATATCAGCGCCATCCTGATCTCGTCGTTGCCGCTGCTGCTGCTCGCGACTGGCCAGACGTTCGTGCTGATTGCGGCGGGCATCGATCTCTCCGCCCCGGCGATCGTCGGGCTCGCGAGTGTCGTCGGCGGGATCGTCATGAGCGGCGACGAGGGGTGGCTGGCGGGCCGCGCGGCGGCCGTGCCGGCCGGGCTGTTCGCCATGCTCGCGACCGGCGCCCTCGCGGGCCTCGGCAACGGTCTGTGCGCGGGCATGCTCCGCATGCCGGCGTTCATGGTGACGCTGGTGAGCGGGATGTTCGCCGGGGGCCTCGCCGTGCTCCTCGTCCGGCTGGCCGCGGGCACGGAGACGATGTTTGCGCTCCCGCGCGCCTTCGTGGCGATCGGGTCCAGTCCGGCAGCGGCCGCGCTGGTCGCCTGCGGGTGCGCGCTCGCAGCCGGCGGGCTGCTCGAACGCATCCGGTACGGGCGCATGCTGCGCGCCGTCGGGTACAACCCCTTGGCCGCGAGAGTCTCGGGTGTGCCGGTTGGCATGGTCACCGCCGCCGCATACGTGGTGAGCGGTACGCTCGCCGCCGTCGCCGCCGTGCTGCTGACGGGTCATCTCGAAACCGCCTCCCCCACGCACGGCCGTCAGCTGCTGCTCGACGTCATCGGCGCGACCGTGATCGGCGGCACGAGCCTGAAGGGCGGACGAGGCGGCGTCTGGGGCACCGCCGTCGGCGTCCTCTTCCTGGCGATGCTGGGGAACGCGCTGACCCTGTTGAACCTCTCCGATTTCATGATCACGATGCTGAAGGGTCTCGTGATTCTCGTTGCGGCCATCGTCGACTCGGCGAGGGAGCGGAGATGACGAAGCAGCCGGAAGCACCGCAGTCGAGGGCCCCTCGAGTGGCTCTCGACGGTATTCGCAAGGCGTTTGGCGGGATCCCAGTGCTGCGGGGAATCGACCTCACGCTTGAGCCCGGTGAGGTGCTGGGTCTCGTCGGCGAGAACGGCGCCGGGAAATCCACGCTGATGAACGTCCTGGGGGGAAGCGTCCGGGCTGACGAGGGCCGCATGTTCGTGCACAGCCTGCCGTACGCCCCCAGGAGCCCTGCGGATGCGGCCAGAGCCGGCATCGCCTTCGTGCACCAGGAGCCGACCGTCTTTCCGAACCTCACCATTGCCGAAAATCTGCAGCTCACGAACCTGCCCCGTCGCGCTGGCCTGCCGTGGATCGACCGCACGGCGGCCTGGGAGAGGGCGGCCGCGCTCCTGCGGCGGGTGGGCCTCAGCCGGGATCCGGGTACGCGGGTCGAGCGCCTCTCGGCGGGTGAACGGCAGCTCGTTGAAATCGGCCGTGCGCTCGGCGCCGATGCGCGTGTGCTGATTCTCGACGAGCCGACCACGTCGCTGGGCGCCGCGGAGCGCGAGCGCCTGCATGCGCTCATTGCCGAGCTGAGCGCGAGCGGTTTGTCGGTCGTGTATATCTCGCATGAACTGAACGACGTTCTGCGCGTGTGTCATGCCATCGCCGTACTCAGGGATGGCGCGGTGGTCGCGACCGGCCGGGCCGCCGAGCTCTCGGTCGACGCATTGATCCGCCACATGGTTGGACGCGAGACCCGCCAGCTCTATCCACCCCGGAGGGCTGCCCTGCCGCGCGAACCGGTGCTGGAGTTGCGGGACGTCACGCTCGGCGTGGCACAGGCCGCCGATCCGCGTCGCGGGCAGGGCATCGAGCCGCTGCCGGCGATCGGCTTCACGCTCCATGAGGATGAAATCCTCGGGCTGTTCGGTCTGATGGGCGCCGGACGATCCGAGCTAGCGCGAGTGATCTTCGGGCTCGACGCCTCGGTGTCGGGACAGATGCTGCTTGATGGGACCCCGCTCGCAGGGAGTCCGGCGGAGCGAATCCGTCGAGGGCTCGCCTTCGTTACGGAGGATCGGCGGCTCGAAGGCCTGTGCCTGGGCGCTTCCGTGGCCGACAACCTGGTGCTCGCCAGCCTGCGTGCCTTCTCGCGCACACCGATTGGCCTGCTCGATCCCACCGCCATCCGCCAGGCCGTCGACCGGATCGGTCAGGACGTGCGGCTGACCGGGCATGCCGGAACGCACGTCCCCGTAGCGCGGCTGAGCGGTGGCAACCAGCAGAAGGTCGTACTCGGCAAGTGGCTGCTCACGCGGCCGCGCGTGCTGATCCTGGACGAGCCGACGCGGGGCATCGATGTGGGCGCACGCGCGGAGATCTACGAGCTGCTGTACCAGCTGGCGGAGGCGGGGTCCGCCCTGCTGGTGATCTCATCGGACCTCGACGAGCTGCTGGGGATTTGCGATCGGCTCCTCGTCATGCGGAAGGGACGCATCGTCCGCAGCTTCGCGCCGGCGGAGTTCGACCGCGAACGCCTGCTGCGGGCCGCCCTGCCCGCATCCGTGTCGGAGCGGACGTGAACCGGGCCAACACCTACGCGCGAACGGCCGCCTTGAGCCGCCTGCTGCGGGCAGCGCCCGCGCTGCTGCTGGCCTCGGCCCTGCTGCTCGTCGGCCTGCAATCCGACCGCTTTCTCACCGGCGACAGCGCGACGCAGATCCTGGCGCAGGCCGCACCCACCATCGTCGTCGCGGTCGGCATGACGTTTGTGCTGCTGACGGGAGGCGTCGACCTGTCGGTGGGGGCGCTCATGTTCATCGCCGCCGGTCTCGCCGGGCATCTGGCGCTCGGGGGCTGGCCGCTCAGCGTCGCGGCCCTGGCGATGGTGGGCTTGGGTCTCGCGGGCGGCGCGGTGAACGCATGGCTCGTGACCCGCTTCCGCCTGGTTCCGTTCGTGGCGACGCTGTCGACGCTATACATTGGCCGTGGGCTGGGGCGATGGATCACCGAGACGCGAGCGATCAACTTGCCGGAACCGTTCCTGGCATTCGGCGCCGGCTCCTGGCTAGGGATCCCGCTGATTGCGTGGGTGGCCGCCGGAGTCGCCCTCGTGGGCCAATTCGTCCTGTCGTCGACGCCGTTCGGCCGGCAGCTCTATGCCCTCGGCGCCAGCGCGGATGCCGCACGCAAAACGGGTATCCATACCATCCGCACGACCGCCGCCGTGTACGTGATCAGCGGCGGCTGCGCCGGCCTCGCCGGCCTGCTGGCGCTCTCGCGTCTGGGAACGGTATCGCCGCGATTCGGCGAGCTGTACGAGTTCGAGGCGATCACGGCCGCGGTGCTCGGCGGCACCAGCCTGTACGGCGGACGGGGCCGCGTGCTCCCCGGAACGGTGGCCGGTGCGCTGCTGCTGAAGACGATCTTCAGCGCTCTTGTCATCCTCCAGGCCAACCCGTATCTCTATCCCCTGATTACCGCGGCGGTCATTTTCGCCGCCGTGCTCCTCGATACGCTGCGGAGGCGGGCCGGCGCGCCCGGGGAGGCGCTCCGCTAGAATATCGGAATGTGCCCCGCGGTTCGGCCATCGCGCGCCTGGGACGATCTGCTCGCCGCCTGCTCGCGGCTGCCGTTCGAGCCACACGACATCGCGGCGCAGCTCGATTCGCGCGGACGCTATGAGATACCGCTCGACGAGGAGTTCGCACTTGCGATCAAGCTGTTTCACTACTCCTCGCTCAGGCACACCCGCGGCGCCACCTGGCACGAGCGTCTCGAGCTGTTCGTTCCGCTGGACGGCCGGACGCTCTTCCGCATGCGCGACGAGACGGCGAAACTCCGCCGCGGTGACCTGCTCGTCGTGGACAATCTCACGCTCCACCACGTCGTCGACTTTCCCGGGTTCAATACGCGGGCGATCGTGATCTCGTTCCGGCCCGAGTTCGTCTACAGCCTGGGCTCGCCGTCGTACGACTATGCGTTTCTGCTGCCCTTCCATCCGCGTCGGAAGCCGCAGACGCGCATTGTCGCGTTGCCGCGCGCCCCGGAGGCCGCCGATGCGCTGCGGCGGCTGATCGAGTGCCGCTTCGGTTCGAGAAACGGACCGATGCAGCGGGCGGGCTGCAAGGCCTTCCTGCTGCAGCTCCTCTTCGAACTCGGGCGCCGTCTCCCCGCCTCCGAGCTGATGCACTGGGAGTTCCTGCGGCATCAGCAGCGCTCGCTGCGCCTGAAGCCGGTGTTCGATCACGTCCGCGAACACTATGCCGAGCGCCTTACCATTGCCGAGGCCGCCCGGATCGCGGGGATGAGCCGGCCGCAGTTCATGAAGACCTTCAAGAAGGTGGCCGGAATGACGCTTGTGGCGTATCTGAACCACGTTCGGCTCTCGAACGGATCCCGGCTCCTGCGAGAAACGGGGCTCACGATCGCGGAAATCGCCAGCGAGGTGGGATTCTCGGACCAGAGCTACTTCGACAAGCGGTTCAAGCGGGCGTTCGGCCGGTCGCCGCGCGAGTTCCGGCTCGGCCTGAGCGGTCAAAATCCTCCCAGGATTTGACCCAACTCTCCTAGCACGGCGGCGGGACGCCGCTGTACTGTGCGTATCCATGCGAACAGCCCTCTTTCGCGCGGCGGCGGCCGTGCTGACCGGCGCCGCGGCGCTCGCGGCCGGCAGCCCCGCACTCGCGGGACCGCTGCCGGCGCTGAAGGTCTCCGAGAACCGGCGCTTTCTCGTGACGGCGGACAACCGGCCGTTCTTCTGGCTCGGTGACACGGCCTGGGAGCTGTTTCACCGCCTGAACCGGGAAGAAGCGGAGCGGTACCTGAAGAACCGCGCCGAGCGCCGTTTCACCGTGATCCAGGCTGTAGCGCTGGCGGAGCTCGACGGGCTGAACGTCCCGAATGCCTACGGGCACACGCCCCTGAAGAACAACGACCCGGCGCAGCCGAACGAGAAGTACTTTGCTCACGTCGACTGGATCCTCGCGAAAGCGAACGACCTCGGCCTGTACGTCGGACTCCTGCCCACGTGGGGCGACAAGTGGAACAAGAAATGGGGCGTCGGACCGGAGATCTTCACGCCGGAGACCGCCCGCGTGTACGGCGAATGGCTCGGCCGACGGTACAGGGACGCGAACGTCATCTGGATTGTCGGCGGCGACCGGCCCATCGAGAACGATGTGCACCGGGAAATCGTGCGGGCCATGGCGCAGGGGCTCAGGGCAGGTGATGGCGGCGCCCATCTCATCACGTTCCATCCCCCCGGAGGGACCGGTTCGTCCACCTGGTTCCATGACGAGCCGTGGCTCGACTTCAACATGCGGCAGAACGGGCATGTGACGGAGTTCACGGGACGCTACGACAAGACCCGGGAGGACTACGACCGAACGCCGGTGAAGCCGGTGCTGGACGGCGAGCCCATCTACGAAGACCACCCGGTCTCGTTCAACGCCAAAGAGCTGGGGCACTCGATCGCGAGCGACGTCCGGCGGACGCTGTACTGGGACCTGTTCACGGGGGCGTTCGGTCACACGTACGGTCATCATTCCGTCTGGCAGATGTGGACTCCCGAACGAGATCCCGTCAACGATCCTCTGATGCCGTGGACCAAGGCCATCGAGCAGCCGGGCGCAGCACAGATGCAGCACGGCAGGGCGCTGATGGAGTCCAGGCCGTTTTTGACCCGTGTGCCCGACCCTGACATCATCGTGAGCAGCCGGGTGCCAACGAGCGTGCCCGGCGCCGGACGATATCGCTTTGTCGGCACCCGTGACGCGGAAGGCACCTATGCGATGGTATACGCACCGGTTGGACGCACCTTTTTAGTGCGGATGGACAAGATCGCTGGCCCCCGCGTGAGGGCCTCGTGGTTCGATCCGCGCACCGGAACGGCGACCGTTATCGGAACCTTCCCGAACACTGGGGAGCGGACGTTCACCCCGCCGGATGCCGGGGAGATGCTCGACTGGGTGCTCGTCCTTGATGACGAATCCAGAGCCTACCCGCTGCCCGGTGCACGCCAGGGCATCAAGTAAATCCATGTCCACGCGAATCGCCCTGATCGGCGCCGGCGGCAAGATGGGCTGCCGTCTGACGGACAACTTCCTCAAGTGCTCGTATCTCGTCGACTACGTCGAGGTGGGCCCGCGGGGCCTTGAGAACCTGAAGGCTCGCGGCGTTCGGGTGGTTGCCGAGGACCAGGCCGTCGAGGCCGCCGACGTCGTGATCCTTGCGGTCCCCGATGTCGCCATGGGCGAGATCGCCGAGCGCGTGCTCCGCCGGATGCGTCCGGGCTCACTGCTCATAACGCTCGACCCGGCCGCGCCTCTCGATGGGCAGATCCCCCACCGGGACGATGTGGCATGCGTGGTGGCGCATCCGTGCCACCCCTCGGTGTTCAACTGGGAGCCGACCGAGCAGGCGTTCCGGGATTTCTACGGGGGCATCTCGGCGAAGCAGGCGATCATCTGCGCGTTGATGCGCGGCGGCGAACCGCACTACGAGCTCGGCGTCGCAATCGCCAGGGACATGTACGCGCCGGTCAGCCGAGTTCACCGCGTGAGCCTCGAGCAAATGGCGATGCTCGAACCCGCGCTGGTCGAGACACTCGCGCAGACGTGCATGGAAGCCGTGAAGGAAGGCTGCGATCGGGTCGTCGCCGCGGGGGTTCCAGCGGAGGCGGTTCGTGACTTCGCCCTCGGGCACCTGCGGATTCAGATTGCGGTGCTCTTCGGCGAGGTGGACGGCACGTTCTCCGATGCGGCGTACAAGATCACCCGTCGCGCACGGTCGGTGCTCTTCAGGGACAACTGGCAGCGGATTTTCGAGCTTTCAGACATCCGCGACCAGGTGCGCGACATCACGACGCGGTGACCGGTGCGGGCCCGGCCAGCCGGACCCCGACAGCATTTACGCATGCGTGCCGGCGTCGGCTCCTTCGCGTTCGGGTGGGCGGTAAGGCACGGCCGGCCGCCACTCGACGAGCACGCGTTGCTCGCGTTCGCGCGGGCACACGGCCTGGCCGTGTTGCAGCTCGGCGACAACATGCCCGTGCACGAGTGGCACGGCACGCGGCTCGCGGCCTTCGTCGAGGCCGCCGACGCAGCGGGGGTGGAGATCGAGCTCGGGGCGCGCGGGCTAACAGACGCCCACCTGGCCCGATACCTGGACCTCTGCCGCCAGTGCCGCGCGCGAGTGCTTCGGTTCGTGGCGGATTCGGCGGCGTACGAGCCGTCGCCGGACGACGTTGCGAACGTGATCCGCAATGCCGCGGCGGAGCTCGCCGCGCGCGGCGTGACGCTCGCGCTCGAGAATCACGATCGGTTTCCCGCCGCTACAATGCGGCGGATAATCGAGTCGGCCGGTACACCCCACGCGGGGATCTGCCTGGATACGGCCAACTCGCTCGGGGCGGGTGAGGGACTCGCGACCGTCGTCGATGCGCTCGCCCCGCTCACGGTGAACGTGCACGTCAAGGACGTCCGCATCTCGCGCCTGCCGCACCTGATGGGATTCGTTGTCGAGGGACGGCCGCTCGGAGAAGGTCAGCTGCCGATTGCCGAAGTTATCGACCGGGTCCGCACGTACGGGCGATGCGGGAGCGTGATTCTGGAGGCGTGGCTGTCGCCGGCCGACACGGTGGAGTGCACGCTGCGGCTCGAACGGGCCGGGGCCGACGCGAGCATCGAGCGGCTGAAAGCCGTTCTGGCGGGCGCTGAGCTCTGACCATGACCGTAACGGTGCGGCTTATCAAGGTTATGGCTGGCGAATTCCCAATTGTGCTGCAAACACCCTGAAAGGAATTCGCGTTC
>WHTT01000085.1 GCA_009377605.1 Luteitalea sp. | reverse complement strand
TCAGCTTCAATGCGGTGGATGCCACCGATGCCAGTGTCTCGGCCATCCATGTGGTCCCGGCGTCAGGCGGACCTTGGACGGCCATCACGGATGGGCGATCGTTCGACGACGTCCCGCGCTGGGCGCCCGATGGGCGAACGGTGTACTTCGTGTCGAATCGGAGCGGCTTCCTCAATGTCTGGGGTCGCCGCTTCGATCCAGAGGAGGGCAGGCCAATCGGCCCACCGTTCCAGGTCACCTCATTCGACGGTCCGGGAGAGATGCTGCTGCCGCGGATGGGCAACATCAAGCTCGTTGTGTCCTCCAACCGCTTGCTCGTCCCGGTCGTCGAGACGGCCGGCCGCATCTGGCTCCTCGACAACGTCGACCGGTGAGCTACGGCGTGGCGAGCCGTGCCGCATGTCGCTGCACCTTCCGAATCGCCTCGGCAATCTGATCCATGTCGCTGCGCCGGCCGAGCAGCATGTTCTGCGTGAGCCAGACCGCCTCGCGGCACAAGCGGTCGTTCTGCGGACACCGGTTGCGCTCTTCGAGCTCGGCGATCTGCTTGGCCGAATAGATCGTCCGATAGCCGCGCCCGGTCAAGGTCGCGGCAAGAAATGGCTCCTTGTTCAGCGGCGTGTATCCGCCTGACGCCGGTATCCCTTCGGCCGCCAGCGCCTCGAGGAACGCGGCGCGCAGCAGTCCAGCGAACTGCGCCGGGTCATACCGAAACATGTAGAGGTGATAAGCGTTTCTCGTACAACCCTCGTACATACGTGCCGGCGCGATTCCAGGAATGTCTCTCAAGAGGCTTGTAAGGTATGCACCGTTCTCGTCACGAGTGTGCGCCTGGGCCTCCAATCGCGTCATCTGGGCCGTGAGGAGGGCCGCCTGGAACTCGGTCAGCCGGAGATTCGCTCCCGCTCCCCGATACGAGAAGTCCTGCCCGGTCACCTTCCGTCCGCGACTGTTGTTGTGGAAGGCATAGCACGTCTCGATGAGCTCGCCATCGTCAGTGAGCACCGCTCCACCCTCGCCCGCGTTGAGGTTCTTGCTCGCCTGGAAGCTGAAGCAGCCCGCGCGACCGTACGTACCGACCTTGCGGCCTCTCCACTCGGCAAGGTGCGACTGGCAGGCATCTTCAACGACCGGGATGCCGCGGGTGCGCGCGGCCACGAGAATCGTGTCCAGGTCGGCCGACGCGCCGCCGAGGTGAACGGGGACGATGGCGCGCGTTCGATCGGTGATGGCGGCTTCGATCTTGGCCGCATCGATTTGGAAGGTCTCGATATCGGTGTCCACGAACACAGGCAGCGCGTGCGCCAAGAGCACCACGTTGACGGTCGCGATGAACGTGTACGGCGGCACGATCACCTCGTCGCCAGGCCCCACTCCGAGCGCCTGAAGCGCGGTAATCAAAGCGCTGGTGCCGTTGGCCGTGGCCAGACAATGTCGCGCTCCGGTCAGCTTTGCGTACTCCGCCTCGAAGCGACTGACTTCATCACCGCTGCCGCGGAACCAGTGGCCGCTGCGAAGGACTCTCTCGAGAGCCTCGGTCTCGCGCTCGTCCGCCACGGGCCAAGATGGGAACGGCTCACGTCGCACCGGCGTTCCACCAAGCATTGCCGGCGTCGAAGCGTCGCCCGCCACCGCGCGACGCCCCGAGAGCGCCGCGCTGCCTGCGGCGACCGCAGCCATGAACGTCCGACGATTGAGATCGACCTTCATCGCTGGCCTCCGTTCTCACTCGACCGCGTGGGTCACGGTCCGCATCAGATCGTTCACCTTGTCGTGGATGCGCTCTTCCACCGACGCGGCAAAGGCGCTCGGCTTACCGTAGTAGATCATTGCGCCGCCCCCCTCGTACCCACCCTCCTCGAGCACTCGCCGAGACGGGACGTACGCAAAGACATCGTTGCTGTATCCGGCAACCCACATTCGCTCATGCGGATATGTCTTCTTCAGCCGCAGCGAATAGTCCACCACGACTTCCCCGCCCAGGGCCACCAATGTCAGGTCGCTGCCGAACCGCCATATCTGAACCGGTTCCGGTTGCACCGTCGGCAGCGGGCGGCCGCTCTGGAGCTGCGCCAGCATCAGGTTGGCATGGCGCCGCACGTACTCATCAGGATCCTGGAGCTTCGACTGCCATACCTCGCGCCCGGGCGTTTCTGCGAACGGCAGGTCCACCGTGTCGTAGGCGGCACCGAGCGGGCCCGATACCGGTGTGGTCGACGTCAGCGTCTTGGCAACCACGTCCGCGAGCGCGCGGCCGTGCTGCTCGACCAACGCCAGCGTCCCCCGCGGCTTCGGGTTGGCATCACCGCCACAACCGGTGACGAACAGCGCGCGTGCGCCCGGATACCGTCGCTCGAGCGCTGCCTGCGCAACGCCGGCGTAGTCTCCGTGGAACCGAACGAAGTCCGCGCCGAGCGTCGTGTTGTGACAGGCGTATCCGAAGACAATGGCCAGCGTCTCGTCATCGGGGCCGCCGACGCGAGCGACCGGCACCGCGTGGTCCACGGGACCCTTGGGTGTGAAGTCCACACGCCGGTTTGCCGCAAATCCTGCGCTCCCCTCACCGACGCTCAGGCTCGCTGGCTGCAACCGCCCGAGCGCATCTCCAATAACGCCGGTCACCTTCGTTTCGAGGTCACGTGAGTACGCGTGGATCGTATCGCGCTGCTCGGCCGTGAGGTCATACGCCACCGAGAGCATCCCGTCCACGACCGGCCCGCAGTGAGTGTGGCTAGCGTTCAGCAGCAGGTGAGCGCGGCCGAGCCCATAGCGGCGCTCGGCCGCCGTCGCCACACGCCCGGCTATCTGATCGGTAAACCCAAGGATGTCCGCGGTGACCAGCACTGCACGCACGCCGTTTGCGTCTTCCAACGCGAGCGCCCTCGCAAAGAGCGGCAGCGCGACGCCCTGCGATGGCCGCTTTCGCGCTGCATACCCAGCCATCCAGATCTCGGTCGCAGGCGTGATGTCGACGGCAGCGGCGCCGGCGCGCCACCGCGCCGGCCGCCTGGCACACGCAACCGACGCGCCCACCGATCCAGCAATCATCCTCAGGAGAGCCCGCCTGTTCACCGCAGATCCTCGTGGCCTCGCTCAGCCTCGATGGCAACGACGAACCGCCCATGCACTTCGCCGCCCAGCATGGATGCAATCACGTCGGGCAAGTCAGCGAGCGCAATGCGTCGCGCGATGTCGTGCAGATGGCGCGGCCGCAGATCCGTCGCCAGGCGATCCCAGAGCGCCTGACGCTCGACGATCGGCACGTGACCAGAGTCGATGCCGAGCAGATTGACGCCACGGAGTAGAAAGGGCATGACCGTGCCACGGAAGGTCGATCCACCGACGAGACCGCACAGAGCTACGTTGCCGTATGGCTTGACGGTTCGCAGCAGATAGTCGAGCGTAGCGCCGCCAACATTGTCCACCGCGGCGGCCCAACGCGTCCGCATCAGATGACGCACCTCGGCGCCTGCTGGGATGGCCGCCTCGTCGCGGCTCAGTAGCTCACTGGCGCCCAGCCGCCGGAGCCAGTCGTGCAACGTCGGCTTGCCGGTGCTCGCGGCCACTTCGTAGCCTGCCGCAGCAAACAGATCGATCGCAAGACATCCTACACCGCCGGTGGCACCGGTGACGATGATCGGGCCATCAGATGGCCTGGTGCCGTTGTGTTGGATGGCCAGCAAGGCCATGGCGGCAGTGTACCCGGCGGTACCGATCGCCATTGCGTCGAACGCCGACAGAGACGAGGGGCGGCGGACGACCCACTCGTGCGGAACGCGGGCGTAGCAAGCGTACCCACCGAAGCGTCCGGCGCCGAACTCGTACGCCGTCACGATCACCGGATCGCCGGGACGGACGCCGGGATCGCTGCTCTCGACCACCGTGCCTGCAGCGTCGATTCCGGGAACGTGGGGATAGCTTGCAGCGATCCTATTCCGGCCGGTCGCGGCCAGGGCATCCTTGAAGTTGAGCGAGGAGTACTCGACCTCGATCGTCACGTCGCCAGGCGGCAGCTGGTCGAGCGTGAGCCGATCGATGCGTCCAGCGACGCGGCCGTCACGTTCTTCGGCAACGAACGCAGGAAACGAGTCGGGCATCGCCGACATTATGCGACATCATCGTCTACAACATTCCACGATGATCCTCGATTGACGCACGATCCGCATGTAGGCCCGACCTTTAGGGCCTGTCAGGAAATAAGTGTGCCGTTCTGGGTGTCGAGGCGCCCGTCTGGCAAGGCGCGAGGAGTGCGCATACCGGGAGTATGCAAGCGACGAGCAACGCTGCCAGACGGGATGCATCGGCACCCAGAATGGTGCACTTATTCCCTGACAGGTCCTTAGGTCGGGCTCTTGTTCAGCCCTCCCGAGAGGGCCGCCCTACCTTCGTTCGAGACAGCTTACGGTTGCCCTTGCACCAAGGCATCAATCGTTTCGCGGGCGACGCCGAGCTCGTCCTGAAGACGCTGACCGTTGGATTGGACCCAGCCCACGAAATTCTTCTGAATCTCCTCCGTCCATTTCGTATCCATCTGCCCCGCTGTATACGTGCCGTTGGCCACCATGGCGTGGGCAAACGCGTCTCGGACTCTGGTTCGCTCTGATTCGTTGACCACCTGCTCAGCCAGGTGAGCAGGGATGAACACCACGCCTTCTCGCTTGGCAAGCACCACGTCGCCCGGCATGGCCGTCACTGATCCAATGCGAGTCGGGGTGTTGAGACCGACCAACATCATGTTCTGGATATAGGAAGGGTGCCATCCTCGCAAGAACGCGTTGAAGCCCTCGATCTCTTGCAGCCCCTCCAGGTCTCTCGCAGAGCCGTCGAAGACAACGCCATTCCCTGAGTTGGCGTAGATCGCGTTGCCCAATCGGTCGCCAATGAGGGTTCCGTCTGCGATCTTCCCGAAGCCGTCCGCGACGTACACGTCGCCTGGTTGGAGCATGTCAATAGGCCACGTGTTCGGTGGCCCCGATCGTTCAGCCTGCTTCCCTTGTTGATCGATGTATTGCTGGACATCCGGGCGCGCGGGAGCATAAGTGGCGGTCAAGGCCCGGCCGACAATCGCCTGATCTGGACGCATGATCTCCCAGCGGCCTTGCTCGAACTCGTCGCCGTCCTCGAACTGGGTGGTGTACTTCGCTCCGCGAAGGGTCGCCCACGCTTCTTCGATCGTCACGTGCTCCATACGCTTCAGGACGTCGTCCGCCACGTTCGGACGACCGTCGGGAAAGCGAGGCCCTTCCCATTCCGCGGTCATCGCGATGAGCTGGTCCTTGGGAACGGTTTGGGCTCGCAAGGGGCTTGGCAGAGCCAGACAATAACCAGCCAGCAAGACTGTGCAGTACTTGGAGGATGCAGTGAGCTTCATGCTTGTCCATTCCTGAATCAGCAAAAGGATATGGGTTCGTGCGTACGCAAGAGTATAAACGCGAAGGCCCTGCACATGGTGCCCGGCAACTCACCTCGTCAGATCCTGAGAAAGATTCGCCGCCGGTACATCCAGAACAGGATGCTCCAGAAGACCAACAGGACGGCAAGCCCTCGCAACACCGGCTCGAACGGCGCGCCGAGCAAGAGGAACGGCGCCTGCCCAACGTGCCGAACCAGTGCGGACGCCACGAACTCTTCGAGCGTCCAGCTCATGACGTAGATCGCTATCGAGTTCGCGCCGACGACCAGGAGCGGGAACGACCAGCGCTTCCATCCCCTGCACTCGATGACCGCGTAGAGCGCTGCGAGCATCAGGACGACCAGCCCGCCGCTGTAGAGCGTATATGACGAGGTCCAGATACGTTTGACGATGGGGCAAATGTGTAGCCACTGGAGCAGCAGCCCGGCCAGCGCGAGGGCGAGCCCGGCGGCAGTGAGCCCTTTCAGCTTCTCAACGGCCGGCCGGTCCGTCCTGAGCCACTGCCCGGCCCACACCCCCAGCAGCATCGTGGCGAGGGTTGGAATGACGCTCAGCGTCGACCAGCCGCCCTGGTTGAACAGAAACGGCGCTTCCCGCGGGAACAGGTTCAGGAACCACAGATCGAAGGCCCAGGACAAGTTCGAGTTCTTGTTGAAGTGCGCGAGGAAGCCGGTGTAGAGATGCGGCCAGTCGGCGGGCACGCCGACGCTGGTGTAGTCGAAGCTAGGACCGGGCAACGGGTAGAGGGCAAACGCCGCCCAGAAGCCCACGAGGAGCGCGCCAAACACCGCTGCCTGGATGCGCCACGACACCAGCGCGAGCAGAAACAGGAACGTGTAGCCGAGCCCGATCTGCGTGAGCGTGTCTTCGAACGTCCAGTAGGTGTGGGGTGCGTGCAGCGATCGCAGAAAGATGCCGAGAAAGATCAAGATCACGCTTCGCCAGACGGCGTGCGCCAGCATGCGTCGGCGGCTGCCCCCCCGGGCCAGGCGCGCCGCGATGGAGAACGGCAACGACACGCCGACGAGGAACGAGAACGCGGCCTGGATCAGGTCGTGCAGCGAGCATCCCTGCCACGGCACGTGCGTGGTGTTGTAGGCAACCAGCGCCCAGAGCCGGCTCGTCGGGTACGCATCGTGAAGCGTCCACAGTTGCATGACCTCGGCGAGCATCAAGACCATCACGAGCCCGCGAAACACGTCGACCGACACCTCTCGCTTCGCAGCGACTGGTGCAAGCGCGGCTGGAGACTCGGGCACGGCTGGTGTCACTCTCCTCATCACGAACGGCATTCTAGCGCGCCGCGCCACACGACGCTCACGGCGCGCTCGGCGAGCGCGCCCTACCATCGTGGTAGGGACGCCTCGCCGAGGCGTCCGCTTCCGGTTCTCGACGATTCGAGTCCGACCGAGGGCACACGTAAACGGGAATGGCGCCGGTTATCGTAACGTGAACGGACGGAACGGACAATCGACGCCGCCGTTTCAGCCTTGCACGTGGCGCTCTGGAAGACAGCCCTACCTGTTAGCATTCGACGGTTTGCACAGGTGACCGTGGAAGTCGTCGCGTACCACGAGACAGACTGGAGAGTGAATGACGACGCTCGACGTGTTGGTGGCACGGGCCTGGCCGCCCGGCTTGCAGGTGTTCACGCTTGCACTCATGTGCGCGACGGCAGCCGCGGGCGCAGAGGAGGCCAGCGCGGAGGCACGTGGTGGAGCGAACGCAAAGGCCGCGGCCGTCGGTCAACAGCCCCCGCCAGCGGCCGCGCCTGTCCGGCAACTCGTCACCAGATCCGCCATCGTCACGGCCACGGCAGAAACCATCACGGTCGACGGCGTGTTGGACGAGCCTGCCTGGCACTCGTCGCCAGGAATCGGCGACCTCGTACAGCGCGAGCCGAGGGCCGGTGCGGCGCCCAGCGAGCGCACCGAGGTCACGTTGCTCCAGGACCAGGACTTCCTTTACGTTGGCATCGCGGCCTACGATTCCGAACCGCATCGTGTCATCGGGACCCAAATGATGCGCGACTCGAGCCTGAGCTCGGATGACCGTATCGAGATCCTGCTCGACACATTTCGCGACCGGAGGAATGCCTTCTATTTCGCGACGAATCCGTCTGGCGCGCTCGTGGATGGGCTCGTGGCCGACGGCCAGCTCAACACCGATTGGGACGCGATCTGGGACGTGCGTACTGCACGCACGGAGCACGGGTGGGTGGCGGAGTTTGCGATTCCGTTCAAGAGCTTGAGCTTCCCCGCCGGGCGCACCGCGTGGGGATTCAACATCGCGCGCACGATCTATCGAAAGCTGGAGGAGGACCGCTGGTCGGGGGCCAGGCTCGAGACACAGTTCTTTCAGGTCTCCGAAGCGGGAGAGATCACGCAGCTCGATGGGTTGACCCAAGGTATTGGTCTGGATCTCCGCCCATTTTTCGCTGGGGATTGGCTGTATCTCGACAGTACTGAGACGGGTGATTTCCGCAACAAGCCGGGTCTCGACCTCGCCTACAACATCACGTCCAGCCTGAAGCTGACGGCCACCTTCAACACCGACTTTGGCGAGACGGAAGTCGACGAGCGCCAGATCAACCTCTCCCGATTCTCGCTGCTGTTTCCAGAGAAGCGGTCGTTCTTTCTGGAAGACGCGGGCGTTTTTGGCTTCGCCAGTCTCGGGCCGGAGCCGCCTGGCGGCATTCCCGAAGCCGGCGCCGACGTGTATCCCTTCTTCAGCCGCCGAATCGGTCTGCTGGAGGGTGAGGAAGTACCTCTCGATGCTGGCGCCAAGCTGACCGGGAAGGCCGGTCGGACCGACGTCGGCATGCTCGGCGTTCGAACCGGCGACGTGGCGGCTGTCGTCGACGAGAAGAACCTCTTTGTCGGACGCGTCAAGCGGAATCTCTTCCAGCAGTCCTACGTAGGCGGGATCTTCACGGCCGGCGATCCGGCGCTCGGGCAGTCGGCGCAAACCTACGGCGCCGACCTGCGCCTCGCGACCTCTCAATTCCTCGGCGGCTCGCGCAATCTCGATGTGAATGCGTACGCCGTGCGCGGTCAGCGGGAAGCGCGCTCAGACGAGGATTGGTCGTACGGCTTGTCTGCCCGCTTTCCAAACGACAAGTACGATGCGCAGGTGGCGCTTCGTGAGATTCAGGAGAACTTCGACCCCGCCCTCGGGTTCGTCCAACGGAGCAACGTCCGGCTGTTCAGGGTGGCCGCAAGCTACAACCCTCGCCCGCGAAGCTTCCTCAACATCCAGCAGATGAATCACGACGTCTTCTACACGCGGTTCACGCGACTCGACAACGGTGAAGTCGAGAGCTGGGACCTGTACGTCACGTGGCTCGATTGGCACTTCAACTCCGGGGACAACATCCACGGGATCCTGGATTTCAATCCCACCTACGAGCGGCTCTTCGAGCCGTTCGAGATCTCGCCCGGCGTGATCCTGCCTCCCGGCGAGTACCGGTTCACGCGCTTCAAGAGCAATCTGTTCTCCACGGCCACGAAGCGCCCGCTCTCGGGAAGCGCCACTGTGGTCTTCGGCAACTACTGGTCGGGTACGGCGACCCAGGTAACAGCGGGCACCACGTACAAGCTCCCGCCCCGCTTCACCGTTGAGCTGGACGCGGACCAGACATTCGCGCGGCTGCCCGAAGGCGACTTCACCGCCCGCATCGTCAGCTCGAGGGTCAGTTACTCGGCCTCTCCCCGGCTATCGTTCTCGAGCCTCGTTCAATACGACAATCGCTCGCGAAATCTCGGCTGGCAGAGTCGCGTTCGTTGGACGCTGAAACCCGGCAACGACCTCTTCATCGCGTTCAACCAGGGCTGGATTCACGAAGAGGGCGACAACCTGCGATTCAGGCCTCAGGACACGAGGGCGTCTGCAAAGTTCCAGTATTCGTTCCGCTTCTGACACTCGCCCACCCGGACCGCTCGCGCGGGACGCGCGCGGCCACCGCTCATCGAGGTAGCGGCGAGCCGAGGGCTGCCGCGCCAGCCGCCCGCCGTCTGCCGTCGGCGTTCCAGTAGAGCGCGCGCTCGACGACGAGCGCCGCCGGCGTCGTGCCAACGCTCTCGACCAGGGCGCCAAAGCGGCGACTCTCGCTCTCCGGAAAGTCATGAGCGACTGAAATGCCGGTGTGACTTCGTGCCGGGAGCTCGTAGGTCCGCATGGCGCTGGTCCCGTCTTCGAAGAGCAGCGTGACGCGGGCCTTCCCTACGGTCGACGACGTGTTGGCAACAAACAGGTACGTGCGGACGCGGGCCGGGCCTCCGACTTCACCTTCGGCAAGCGCCCAGCGTGTGCTCGTTCGCGTGGCACCCACGGTGCCGTGCGATCCGTGCCACTGTCCGGCGGGCGACCCCGGCCACCACATCGAGCGCTCGGCAAGAAACGATACCCCGTTGGCTGATTCCAGCATCGTCGACATGGATGTGTGACCGAGGTCGGCGCCTTCGTAATCCACATGCACGGTCTTGCGCGACCGCGGCTCGAGCACGTAGCGCCGCTGCACCGTCCGGCCCGTAGGCAGCAGATACGTCGCGCGCACCTCCGCGGCCGTGTCGTGGGGATTCGCCAGGGCCAGGAACAGATCGAAGTAGTCGCCGGTCTCGCCGCCACCAAAACACCACTGGGTTGAAGGCGCCGTCGCACCGGCGCTCGCGCTACCGGCCACGAGGGCCTCTTCCCGACCCGAGAAGTAGAACGCACGCTCGGCAATCACTGGCACGCTGTTGGTCGATTCGACGATGGCAGAGAGCTCGCTGCTGTCGAGCGGGGGCCCCTCGTCGTTGACCCGGATCGTGAGCCGACTGCGCGGCGCGATGGTGTATCGCCGTATCTCGGGCGACCGCCCCTCCGCCAGCAGATAGGTCACTCTGACCTCTGCCGCGGCATCCTGCGGGTTGTGCACGTGATAGAAGAGATCGAGCCAGCCGGGCGACGTCATGCCTTCCGTGAAGTACCATTTCGTCGATGGAGCGGGAAGCATCGTTTCGAGGTGCGCACCCTCACGCCCGTCGCCCTCAGGCCCCGGGCCCCACGTCACGGTGCGATCGACAACGACTGGCGCATCCGCTTCCACACGGGTGGAGAATGTCCGTTCCGTCAGCTCCGGAAGGTCACGTGCGGTCAGCGTTGCGCGTGTCCGTGGTCCGAGCTCGAGCGCGCGCGTGCGCTCGATCCCTTCTTCGTCCGCGAAGACCATCGTGACCGCTGCCGGATCGTCAGTGGGATTCAACAAGGCGAAGCGTGTCTCGAAGCCGTCGGCTGCAATACCTTCGGCAAAATAACCGCGGTGGGAGGTCGTTGTCGGCGGCTCAGGAGGCAGCGGGCTCTCGGAAGGAGGGGGGATCGTCACCTGCATCTCGCCCGAGGGAAGGCTGGTCATGCCTGCCGTGTTGTAGGCTGTCACCGCAAAGTAGTAACGACCGCTCGCCAGATCGCTGACGGTGAAGGTGGTGCGGTTGCGGACGTCGATCTCCAACGTGTAGTCACCTGGCTGCGTGCCGTAGACCAGTCGATAGCCGGCGATGTCCGGCTCGCCGTTGGCATGCCACTCGAGCGTGACGGAGCCGGCTGCGGCGTCCTGCGGAAGCAGAGCAAGCCCGAGCAACGCGCACGCAGTCGCTCGGACGACGAAGCAGAAGACAACGGACGGAAGGGGAAGTGACATGGTAGGGTCGCCCCACCGCAACGACTGTGCCGAACGGTGTCGTTCCGCGTTACTGTCGTCGAGAGAATGGCTTGCGTCGTAGTGCTTGAACTTGGCGCTCGGTTTGTTTCTGACGACCTTGTAAGGCCAACCGCAATTGTGTCGACCGGAGGACCAAGAGGATGCCGGAGCTTACAAGTAAGCGCGGCCGTAGAGGAGATGAGCCGCACAGGCTTCGCTGGAGCCTCGATGGCAATCAAGACGCGCCCGTGCGATTCGCACGAGCGCCAGGAGGTAAGTTGATGCGTGTGGTGGCAACATGTGTGACCTGTTTGCTGGCGTCGCTCGCCTTGGTCGCACTTCGGCATGACCCTGGGCACGCCCAGGCTGCCAGGAGTCAGACAGCCGACGACGCGGCGATTCGAGACCTGGTAGCGAAGTATGTCGATGCGCGTGAGCAGCGGAGCGCGGCGGCGATCGAGGAGCTGTTCACCGAGGATGCCGATCAGCTGACATCGTCTGGCGAGTGGCGCAGGGGACGTGATCAGGTCGTCCGCGGCGCGCTCGCATCGTCTGAGCGCACGGGCGGCACGCGCACGATCACTGTCGAAACCGTTCGCCTGCTCGCGCCCAACTTGGCAGTTGCCGACGGACGCTATGAGATCGCCGGCGTGTCCGGAGGCGACAGCCGCCGGATGTGGACCACGTTCGTCCTGGCGCAGGGTGCGAACGGGTGGCGGATCGCGGCGATTCGCAACATGCTGCCCGCGAGCTGAGCGAAAAGGAACCGCTCGGGCTTCGATAGTGTTTCCTTGCTGCCGCGCAGACGGCACGTTATGATTGGGGGCTTGGGCGCCCGTAGCTCAGTTGGATAGAGCGTCGGCCTCCGGAGCCGAAGGTCACAGGTTCGAATCCTGTCGGGCGCGCCATTGGGGTCGAATCCTAGGCGCCTCAGGGCAATTTCCTTCCATTATCGCGGCGACCCGCGCCTCGCTTGAAACAGCGAATCACGTCTTCTTTCCAATAGCGCCCCCGCAGCCCGGGAATCTCGGCGGGAAAGAAACCCGCGCGTGTCCGGCGCTCGAGCGCCTTCAGTCGATACAGCATCCGGATCGAACAGCGCAGAAGGGCGGCGATCTCCGCCTCGTTCATGGGAACGAACACGAGTGCCTGTAGCCGTGACGGGATACGACGCAGGCGGCTCAACAGCGTCCGCTCCCGACAAGCGGAAGCGCGTCGTGATGAATTCAAGGGTCACGAATAACCTGTGGAAACGCGCCTCGGAGGCAACCTGCGTGGAAAAGGATTTCGTCCTGCACCAGCGCACGTTTGAGCTGTTCGGCATCATCTCTGAACAATTCACCGCCCCGCGTCAGTACACATCTCCCGATCTCTTCAGCGGGTAGCGCGCGAACGATGGGGTGGGCCGCGTCCAGTAACGCATGCCATCTCCGGGCCAGCTCGCCTGCGTCTGGAGGGATGCCCTCAAACGCGAGCGCCGCGATTTCGTCCGCCGAGTACCGGCTGGACCGCGCGGCGTGCTCGAGAATCGCTTCGGGACCGAACCCAGGATCCTTGCCACTGGCGGCCCAGGCCACGTATCCGAGGGGTTGCACATGCTCAGCGCTGTTGATGACGTCCACCCAGTCGCGCACTTCGAGACGCCCGACGAGAGCGAGCACCTTGTTCGTCGCGAGATCGAAGGGATGCAGCACTAGCCCAAGCTCCTCGTGTTCCATCAGCGGGAAGAAGCGGTAGGCGCTGTCGCGCGCCCACTCCACGCGCAGCGACCTGCCGCCCGCGCTCACCTCCGCCTCAACATAAGAGGGCCGTTCGCGCACGACACGCAGCTCAAACCCGTGTTGCTCGAGCACGTGGCGGTCCGAATCCCACGCCGCCGCGACGGCTGTGTCCGTGTCGTGGAACAGATCGATGTCGCGCGAGATCCTCGGACTGGCGATCAGCTCGTTCAGCGCAGCTCCGCCGGCAACGTAGCTCTCTCCCGCAGCGATCCGATTCTTCGCTATGAGGCGGCAGACACGGCGCTGGAAGTCTGTGAGAACCATTGACGAAGCATCGCTGCTCGGAGATGGGCGCGACGGTCACCGTACCGCTGCACGTAGTCGAGGATGCGGAGCTGCGCCTCGCGTGTCGCCGGATAGTAGTCGGGACGCAGAAACCAGAGACACTGCGTGCGATACTCGTCGACGAGGGCGTTGACAGCGTCCGCGAGCGTCTGGGGCTCAACAGCCATGCCTCGATTGTATCTTGGATCGCCGGGTGCGGTTCCCGCAGGTTCGACCGAGGTCGATGCCCAAAATCCGGTGGCGCCCAGGAGGTCAAGATCGAACGGATCATGGTCTTCCTGCGTCTCCGTTCCTTTGCCTCGGCGTCCTTGCGCTGGCTAGTTGGCGACCAACGTCAACAAGCTCAAGCGCGACGATCGCTCCGCCGAGGTGCGCGGCTCATTCCGACGGTAGCTCCAATCGGCAGCATCCCAGGTTGAGGTGATCTGGCGTTCCGCCGTGGTCGTCCACCTCGAAGACGCCGGCTCCCAGCGAGTAGAGCACGAAGCGGCCGCGTTTCTCCCGCTTGACGAGGCCCGCCGTCGAGAGGACGTGCATATGGTGCGACACGTTGACGGCCGCGGTCCGGAGCATATTCGCGATCTCCGTCACGTTCCGGGGACCACCTCGCAAGAAGTGAACGATCCGCAGTCGCTCCGGGGCGGCCAGAGCCGACAGCTTGCGGGCACAGCGTTGAGACTGTAAGGGATCTCGCTTCACATCCTTGTCCTGCGTGATGTGACTCCCGGCAGGGACGTCACGTCTCCCACACACGCTCATTTTAGCCTCCGGTAGAACCGCTGTCTCCTCGACCCCATAAACACCACGACACTAAGGCACGTATTAGGATGTCTGAGGGGCTGACGGACGTTGGCGTCGAACCGGACGTTCCAACCGCCATGTGGCCGTATGCCCTGCCATGTGCCAACTGGAGGCTTCTGCGATGACGACCGCCACCGCGCCGGCCGGAGCCCTAAACCGCACTCCGGGCGACGCCATTGCCAAGATCAAGTTCCACGTCTCGCTGAACGTGTCCGATTTGGGCCGGTCGGTCGAGTTCTACACCGCACTTCTGGAAACCGGACCCGTCAAGCTCTACCCCGACTACGCCAAGTTCGAGATCGACGAGCCGCCCATCGTCCTGTCGCTCAAACCTCAGCGGGCGTGCGCCGGTGGCCCCCTCAACCATCTCGGCTTGCGCGTCGTCACGCTGGACCAACTCCGATCTGTCCACGAGCGCTTGCGGGCGGTTGGCGCTCGCATGGGCGAGCAGGACGATGTGCAGTGTTGTTACGCCCGTCAGACGAAGCTCTGGGTCACGGACCCAGACGAGACGCTCTGGGAAGTGTACGTCTTGCACGACGACGTGCCGGACTGGGGTGAGAAGCACCGCAAGGTCAAGTTGCTCGCCGCCCCATTCGAAGCGCTCGGGCTCCGTGGCGTGGTCCGCCGAGCGTGGAGCAACGCGCTCGGCCCGCGGCCCGTTCCCCGGCCTGGCGGTGCGGTGCCCGCCCCGGACGAAGGGGCGGAAACCGTTCCAGCGGACGCCTGCCAGACCCGCCGCTGAGAGGAGGAACAGCCTGTGTCCACCACGACGCTCTCGGGCACGGTCCTGGTGCCTTCTCCCCCGAGCCCGCACAACAGACGGCCGGACGGAGGGGCACTGCCGCCAGAAGGACAGCGTCCCCCTGACCGCGCTGCAGTCGCGTCGTGGCGGGACTCCTTCGTATATTGGTCAGGGTTACCGTTGCGCTGGACCGGCCAGGTGGCCCACAACGGCTTGGGCATCCTGCGAGTACTGGACATCACTTGGTTGAGGCCGATGCCGGTCGGCCTGATCCATCGCGACCATCCGTGGGCGACGGGCATCAATCCCGACACCGGGCAGTATGTCTGGGCCCAGAACGTCCTGTACCGCTCGGCGCGCGGCGGAGTAGATAGTGTCCTGCCGCCGGACGACGTGGTGCTGACCACAACGTGCTGGTTCCTGGCCAGGCGGGCGGCTCTCTCAGCCGTCGTCCCCCAGCTGCATCAGGGGCCGAGCCGTCGGATGCCGCATGGCATCAACTACATTCACGGCGCGTCGCATTACAACAGCGGCATCTGCATCTTTACGGACTTTTCGGACGCGTTGGCACACTTCACCGACAGGCGTTTCCGGGCGGAGATCTGGCGGTTCGTCCGGCGAGAGCGGCGGGAACTGTTGATTCTGTTTCGCCAACGGGAGTACAGGCCGCGCGAGTTCGCCTACTTTACGTGCTGCCTCCGGACACTCTTTCCGTGGTTTTGCAATGCCAATGGACCAAGGGGCTGCGTGCTCTGGGGAAACAGTGCTCCGTTTCCCACGGCTAACCTGATCACTGGCCACTGGGCCGCCGACGTGTACGCCCTGAAGAAGCCGGCCGGGGCGGCCGCCGTGGTCCGCCCGCCCCTCACCCCAGGGGTGTACTTCTGTGGTGGTCCCTATGGCCGAGGACGGCGGCACGTCCTGTGGCCGGAGCGCCTGCTGGCGTGGGCCACGTACTGGCGCGTCCGGTTGCGGCGAGGTCGGGGCGGCATGTTCTTCGTGGATCGGCGGCGGGTGTACGCAGACGAGATCGAGAGACGGCGGCGGCGTGGGCTACCTGATGTGCCCGTCGCCAGGATGTGACCGAAGCCGCACGCCGAATCCACTCGTTGCCACGCCCTGGGCCCTGGACAGCGAGACGACCCGTGCATCGATGCCGAATGCGCCGCGCGAACGCGGACGCCTCGGCGAGGCGTCCCTACCTGCTGTAACGAATCGACCGTCCGGGAGACTGTCACGGATATGACCGGGCGCACCATTGTCATCTTCACGCGTTCGCCGGCGGCTGAGGCGCGTGCGAAGCGGCTGCCGGCCGGCCCGGGCACGGCGCTCTTCGAGTCGTTCCTTTCGGCCTGGCGCCGAACGGCAGACGAAGCCGGAGCGGACTTCCTGGTCGTGGCCCCGCGCGACTCCGTGGCGTCGCTCCAGGAGACGCTGCCGGACGTCGACATCGAAACGCAGCCAGACGATCGATTCGACGTCAAGCTCAACGCGGCCTTTGATGTAGCCTTCCGGCTCGGCGCGAGCGCCGCGCTCATCGTCGGCGGCGATAGTCCTCCGATCGAGCCTACAGAGATTCGCCGAGCATTCGACCACCTCGAGAGCCACGAACGCGCCCTCTTCCTCGCGCCCGCCGATGACGGCGGCGTGAACGCGATTGGCCTGACGCCGACGACCCCCCGGATGTTCGGAGCGGTCAATTGGAGGACGGCCGCTGTTCACCGCCACCTTCGCGCGTGCGCAGACCAGCTCGGCGTCACGATTCTCGACACGGACTCATCGCCCGACCTCGACGCGAGCGGCGCTATCCGATCACTCTATCGACGCAGTGTGGTCGCGCCGCTCTGGCGGGCCTATCGATGGTTGGTACGCGCCCTCATCCCGTTGGTGCCAGCCGCCGCGACGCATGTCGCCCCCCTCCCATCGCTCCTGCTCTGCTCCGCCCGCACCACACGCGGTCCTCCATTCGCCCATCTCTGTTCGTAGGATTGCGCTCCGACGTCGTCGGCGCCCGCCCCTGAGCGAAGTCGAAGAGTCGAAGGGGTCGGGCCTACCCGCGGTGCGCAGGTGTCTCCGCACACGCGAGCATGGGAGGTGTCGTCCCGGCACGCGTGGGCCGACGCAGCCCGCCCCCACTGGAGAGATGGGAATGATGTCGCGATTGCTATTCGTGCTTCTGATAGCCATGCTGGTCACCTCGCCACGGCTCGCCGCCGCGCAGGATGCGCGGGCCACGTTGATGGGTGTCGTGCTCGACGAACAGGGCGCTGCCGTCGTGGTGGCCACGGTGTTCGTCACGGCCGAGGACACCGGGCTCGAGTGGTCGACGACGACCGACGAAGCCGGCCGCTTTCGGCTGCCGCTCTTATTCCCCGGTTCCTACACCGTGCGCGTGCAAGCCGCCGGGTTCACCGAGGGTCAGCAACCCGGCCTTACGTTACGCGTCGGAGAGGAACGGCGCGCCGACGTGGTGCTGCGGGTAGCCGCCGTGGAAGACGCGATTATCGTCGAGGCCCCCATCACCAACAGCGGCAGCGGCAACTTGGCGACGGTACTGCCAGACGAGCGCATTCGGAACCTACCCTTGAACGGCCGTCAACTTCAAGAGCTCACCCTGACGGCACCCGGTGTCAGCGCGGCCGGAGGCTTCCGGTCGTCGGCCTTCAACCAGTTCGGCCTCGCGACGCCGTCAGACGGCAATGCTGGCGCATTCTCGGTGAACGGCGCACCGTCACGCTCGAATGGCTTCTTTCTCGACGGCGTCGACATCAATATTCCCGAGCAGGGCGTGATCGCGTTCCCGCCGTTGGTCGAGGCCATTCAGGAAGCGGACATCCAGACCAGCGGCTTCAAAGCCGAGTACGGCCGCTACTCCGGCTCCATCATCAATTACGTCACGCGCTCCGGAACGAACACCTGGCACGGGTCGGGCTACGAGTTCTTCCGTGACGACGCGCTCGACGCCGAGGATTTCTTCGTCAAGGAGAACGACCTGCCGTCCACAGAGCTCCGCTCGCACCAGTTCGGCGGTGCGGTCGGTGGCCCCCTCCAGCCGAATCGCCATTTCCTCTTCTTCAACTACGAGCGCAACCAGGTCGACATGAGCACGGGGCCGTTCACCAGCAATGTCCCGACCGAGGCGCAGCGGAACGGCGCGTTGAGCTACACGGCATTCACGGACGCAAACGGGAACGGGATCTTCGACGCCGGCGAGCCGACGGCGCCCGCACAACTCGATATCAGCGGCCAGATTTCCCCGATCTCACAGGCTATCAACGACGGCTTCATCCCCCTGCCGAACACCGCGGACCCGGGCGCGAACTTCGTCGCCAACGGCCTGCAGACCATGCGGGAGGACGCCTTCGTCGTGCGCACCGACAGCCGGCTGTCAGATCGAGACATGCTGACCGCCCGCTATAACTTCGACTTTCAGGATCAGTTCTTCCCCTTCGATATCTTCTTCACGTCGGCCTCCCTGCCCGCGTTTCCGTTCTCGAACCCGGAGCGGCGACAGTCGCTGGCGGTGGCGTATACGCACACCTTCGGGTCGGGCGTGCTCAACGAGGTGCGCTTCGGCCTCAATCGGCAGAGCAATCCGATCATCACCCTCAACGACGTCGACCCTGCCTCGATCGGGCTGCCGAACGGTGCGCCGCAGAACGAGTTTGGCCGCGGGCTGCCGATCATCAACATCACGGGCTTCGGGGGCACGGGCGGCCAGCCCTTCACCGACGACCTCGGTGCGTCGACGACGAATCGCACCCTGTTTCAGTTCATGGACAGTCTGTTGGTCACGCGTGGCGCCCACGCGATCAAGCTGGGCGGCGAGCTGCGCTACGCGGAGGTCGACTCGAGCCAGTTCCGGACGCTCCGCGGGTCGCTGACGTTCAACGGCACCGAGAACGGCGTGATCGACCCCACCATTCCCGGCAACGCACCCGTGGCGGCCCTGGCCGACTTCCTCCTTGGCTTGCCGTCGCAGGCCACGATCAGCTCGGCCGACCCGACTCGGCGATTCCGCACGACCGCCTTCAGCGCGTATATCCAAGATGATTGGCAGGTCACGCCGCGACTCACCTTCAACCTGGGCCTTCGCTACGAGCTAGACACCCCGTTGACCGAGGCTGACGACCTGCTGTCGAATCTCATCCCCGGCGTCGGCAACTTCGTTGTTGGCTCGGACGAACTGTCGCGACTACACGACATCGACACGAACAATTTCGCTCCCCGCTTCTCAGGGGCATACCGGCTCGATGACTCAGGTCGGACGGTTCTTCGAGGCGGCGTCGGCGTCTACTACGACAACGGCGTCTTTCAAGACCGTTTCTCGACGGCCCGAACGAATGCCCCGTTCGCCCTGACCGCCATCCACAACGACCCGGTGCCGTTTCCTACCGACGGGAGTGACGCCACAACGTTCACGAGCTTGCTCGGGAGCGGAGAAGCCTCCTCCGCCGCGTCGATCGACGTCGACTACGCCACGCCGCTGGCGCTGCAATTCAACATCGGCATCGAACGCGAGCTGGGCCACTCGCTCGTCGGCGAGATCGGCTACGTAGGACGGCGTGGGTACAAGCAGTCTCGGCCGATCAACATCAACCAGGTCGTCGCCGTCAACAGTCCCGCCGCGCTCGTTGACGGACTGCCCGTCGGATCTCGGCCGTTTGCCGGTCCAGACGTACCAGAGGGCGCGCGATTCTCCAGCGACATCTTCCAACAACACTTCAACGGACACTCCGTGTATCACGCGCTCCAGGCACAACTCGAACGGCGGTTCTCGGGCGGGAGCTCCTTCCTGGTCGCGTACACGTGGTCGAAATCGGACGATGATGCCAGCGGCATCGGCACCGGCGACGATGACCTGCCGCAGGACTCGTTCAACCCCGATGCGAACCGGGGACGGTCGAACTTCGACATGCCACACCGGCTCGTGGCGAGTGGCACGTGGGCCCTGCCCTTCGGTGAAGGGCATCGGTTCTTGCACGACGGGGGATTCCTCTCATCAGTGCTGGCCAACTGGCACGCGGACAGCATTCTGACCTGGCAGTCCGGGCAACCGTTCACGGTGAGTGTCGGCAGCCTCGATCCGGTGCTACAGATTGCCAACCGGCGTCCGAACCAGGTGAGCGATCCGAATGAGAACGTGCCCG
This sequence comes from Luteitalea sp., assembly GCA_009377605.1. Taxonomy (NCBI): domain Bacteria; kingdom Pseudomonadati; phylum Acidobacteriota; class Vicinamibacteria; order Vicinamibacterales; family Vicinamibacteraceae; genus Luteitalea; species Luteitalea sp. The sequence goes on along the minus strand of WHTT01000085.1, from coordinate 6,658 downwards.
AGGGATTCGCCTTCAATCCTGACGCGTTCGTCGCGCCCCCAACGGGCGAGCTCGGTGACGTTGGTCGCAACGCGATGCGCGGCGACGACTACTTCAATGTCGATCTCGGGTTGACTCGGCGATTGCGGATGCCGATGGTGAGTCCGATGAGCGCCCTGCAGTTGCGACTCGAGGTGTTCAATCTGTTCAACAATGTGAACTTCAACTTTCCGGTGAGCACTCTCTCCAGCGAGGCATTCGGTCGGTTCGTCAGCAATGCGACGGCGCCGCGGATCGTTCAGCTCGGCGCACGGTTCGAGTTTTGATTGAGTGGAGGTGTACCGTGGAAAGCATCTATTACGTCGTGAGTTGGGCGTGTCATCGGAAGTGCACGCACTGCTACGAGCCGCGGTTCCGTCCGTACGCGCGCAGTCGGCTGCGTGCGCTCGTCGACGAGGCCAAGGTCACCGCTCCACGGGTGATTGCGAATTTGCCAGAACGGATCGACTATCTCGATCTCTCAGCGCCAAGTGAGACGGCTCCCGGTGGCTATGAGCGCCGCCCGGGACGGATCATCCTGGCCGGCGGCGAAGTGCTGATCGACCCCGTTCGCGAGGAGGTGCTCTATCCGGCGCTGGACACCATCGCCGCGCGTTACGCGGGTCAAGGCGTGCGGGTGGTTGTGCAGACCACCGGCGATCTGGTCACGCCGGCCGTCATCGACGAGCTCCTGGCTCGTGGTGTCTGGATGATCTCCTGTGCCGGCATGGATGACTTCCATGTCGGGATGGAGGGCGACAACCGCCTGCCGCTCATCGACCGGCTGCGGCAGATGTTCGAGGCAGCTGGCATGACCGACAGCGCGCTCGCCGTCAGCGAGCGTCACTGGCCCAAGGCTGGTGACAGCGGCCCGGTCTACTCGCTGTTCGGCGCCACCGAGGATGCCTGGATTGGCAAGATCTGGCCGCGGGGACGCGCCTGGGAGCATTCGCTCTCGCGCGCCACCATCCAAGACAACTTCTGCAATGCGTGGTCGGGCGGGTTGAATTTCTTGCGACGGGGCTTCTCCGGCTCCGAAGTCTCGATCGATCCGAATGGCGACGTGTTCCCGTGCTGTCTGAAGACCAAGAAGGCGCTCGGGAACCTCACCGAGGAAACGCTCGACGAGATTCTCGCCAGCCTCGAGGGCCATCCTGCCTTCGAAGCGATCTCGAACGGTCATCCGGAGCGGATGGGGATCACCTCCGGGTGGGACGTCGCCCGATTCCTCGAGGCATGCCGCACCACGACTCCCGATGGCCGACCGTATCGCAATCTGTGCATCGGCTGCGATCGGTTCCACGAACAGGTCTTGGGACCGGTGATCGACCACATCCGGGGGGAACGCCTGGCCGCCCGCGAGGCCGCGACAGGAGCCCGTCGCCCGTGATGACGAGGGTCGTCGCCGTCGGCCTGACACTGTTCCTCGCGGCCTGTACGACGATGACGGAGCCCGATCCTGGGGATTGGGACGCCGTCGTGGCGCAGGCGCGAGGTCAGACCGTGTACTGGTATGCCTGGGCGGGCGATCGACGCGTCAACAACTACATCGCGTGGGTCGCGCGTGAGACCGAACGCCAGTTCGAGGTTGGCATCGAGCACGTCAAGATCGCAGATACGGCGGAGGCCGTCAGCCGAGTCCTGGGCGAGAAGTCAGCTGGGCGCGCTGCCGGCGGGTCGGTCGATCTCATCTGGATCAACGGCGAGAACTTCGCCGCCATGAAGGAACATGGCCTGCTCTTCGGCCCTTGGGTGGAGCAGATGCCCAACTGGCGCTATGTCGACGTGGAGGGGAAACCGGCGGTGACGCGCGACTTTACCGTGCCCACCGAGGGGCTGGAAGCGCCGTGGAGCATGGCCCAGGTGGTGTTCTACTACGACACCGCGCGGGTGGCCGACCCTCCTCGCAGCATGAAGGCGCTCCTCGATTGGGCGCGTGCCCACCCGGGCCGGTTCACCTATCCCCAACCGCCGGACTTTGTCGGCACCACCTTCCTCAAACAAGCGCTGTACGGACTGCTAGACGACGTATCGATGCTTCAAGATCCTGTCAGTGAAGCGACGTATACCAAGGTGACCGCACCGCTGTGGTCGTGGCTCGACACCCTGACCCCGCATCTCTGGAGGTCCAGTCGCGCGTATCCGCAGAGCGGACCGCGCATGCGGCAGATGATGGCCGACGGCGAGATCGATATTGCGATCTCCTTCAGCCCGGGGGAAGCCTCCGCCGCCATTGCGAATCAGGAGTTGCCGGAAACCGTGCGCACCTATGTGCTCGACGGGGGGACCATCGGCAATGCGAGCTTCGTCGCGATCCCGTACAACGCCGCGCACAAGGCAGGCGCCATGGTGGTAGCGAATTTTCTGATGTCGCCCGAGGCCCAAGCGCGTAAGCAAGATCCGAAGGTGTGGGGCTCGCTGACCGTGCTCGACATCGAGCGGCTGCCAGCGGCTGACCGTGCGCGCTTCGCCAACCTTGACCTCGGCGTGGCGACCCTCTCCCGTGAGGAGCTCGGCCAAGCGCTGCAGGAACCCCATCCGAGCTGGATGGTGCGCATCGAGGAGGATTGGCTTCGCCGCTACGGTGTCGTCCCGTGAGCGTCGCACCCGCGATCCCGTCGGCTCACCGGCGTACATCGAGCCGGCTGCAGCTGCTGCCGTGGGCGCCGACGTTGACGCTCGCCATCTTGCTCGTCCCGCTTCTGGCGGGCGTGGCCGGGACGCTAGCGCCGGCCCTGGGGTGGCTACCGGCCCTTGGGCGCGACGCGATCAGTCTTGCGGCCTGGCGCGACCTGCTCGCCTGGCCTGGTCTCACTCGATCCGCGGCGCTGAGCGTGACGACTGGCCTGCTCGCGACGGCGCTCTCGCTGGGCACGACGGTCCTCATCTGCGCGGCGTGGCAAGGGACCCGCCTCTTCGTCGCCATCGAACGCCCGCTGGCGCCACTGCTCGCCGTGCCCCACGCGGCAGCCGCCTTCGGGCTCGCGTTCCTGATCGCGCCGTCAGGCTGGATGGTCCGTGCGCTGTCGCCGTGGGCGACCGGCTGGACCGCGCCTCCTGATGTGTTGATCGTGCAGGATCCCCACGGTCTCGCCATGGTGAGTGGCTTGGTGGTCAAGGAAGTGCCGTTCCTCCTGCTGATGACCCTGGCGGCGTTGGGACAGACGGACGCGAACCGCAGCCGTCTCACGGCCGAAACACTGGGCTACGGCCATGTGACGGCCTGGGTGAAGAGCGTCCTTCCGCAGGTCTATCCTCAGATCCGCCTGCCGATCTACGCGGTGCTGGCGTATTCGATGTCTGTGATAGACGTCGCGCTCATCCTCGGCCCGACGAGGCCGCCGACACTCGCGGTCCAGATCCTGCACTGGACCAACGATCCCGATCTGGCGCTGCGGTTCCGCGCCTCGGCAGGCGCCGTGTTGCAGCTCATGCTGGTCCTCGGGACCCTCGGGCTCTGGCGGCTTGGCGAGTTGATCGGCGCGCGCCTGGGCCGCGTCTGGATCGAGGCGGGAGGGCGCGGCGCGCGCGACAGTGTGTTCCGCGTCCTTGCGCTCGGCGGTGCCGGACTGTCGGCCAGCGCTGTGTTCCTGGGGCTAATCGGACTGGCGGTGTGGTCCGTGGCTGGCCTGTGGACGTTCCCCGACGTGCTTCCTCAAGCGTTCAGTGGGCGCGCCTGGGCATACGCCAGCGGCGAGCTTGGCGCCGTCGTCGGCGAGACGGCGCGGATTGGCGGTGCCGCGACGCTCGTGGCGTTGGTCCTCACGCTCGCCTGCCTCGAGGCAGAGCATCGTGTCGGCGTTCAGCCGACGATCAAAACCCTTGAGGACCGAAGACTTGACTCACTGAGTCAAGTTTCGGTGCGTCAAGCGAGCGTCGTGGGGCGCGACCGAAGGGCGCGGCCCGCTAGAAGTCTGTGGCTGCTGTATCTGCCGCTCCTGATCCCGCAGATCGTCTTTCTCCTCGGACTTCAAACGCTCGCGACGGCTGTCGGTATGAATGGCGGCCAGTTGAGTGTCATCGCGGTGCATGTGATCTTCGTCGTCCCGTATGTCTTTCTCTCTCTCGCTGATCCCTTTCGGGCCTGGGATCCTCGCATGGGTCTCGCCGCCGCCACGCTTGGCGCCGGACCTGACCGCGTGTTCTGGGCCGTGCGGCTGCCTCTGCTGCTGCGGCCTGTGCTGGCCGCCGCCGCCGTGGGATTTGCCGTGTCCGTGGGCCTATACCTGCCTACGCTCTTGATTGGCGCGGGCCGCGTGTCGACCCTCACGACAGAAGCGGTGGCCCTCGCCTCGGGTGGCGACCGACGCCTGATCGGTGTGTACGCCCTCACGCAAGCCGCAGCAGCATTCATCGGATTCACGGCCGCGCTGGCCATCCCGGCACTTGTGTTCCGGAACCGCCGTGCGTTGAGGCTCCACGCATGACTGCCGGACTTCGCCTTGAGCAGATCTGCATCTCTCTCGGCGGACGTCGACTCGTCACGCTGGATGCAGACATTGCGCCGGGCGAAGTGCTGACCGTCATGGGACCGTCAGGCTCTGGCAAATCGACCCTGTTGTCTGTCGTCATCGGCGCAGTGCCGCCTGCCTTCGAGGTCAGCGGTACGGTGTGGCTCGATGGTCGCGATCTGACCGGGCTCGGGCCCAACGAGCGGCGCATCGGCATCCTGTTTCAGGATGACTTGCTGTTTCCGCATTTGTCGGTCGGAGGGAATCTCGCCTTCGGGCTCCCGGCCTCACTCCGCGGCCGTGCCGCGCGGCGCGCGCGCATCGAGGACGCGTTGGCGGAGGCCGACCTGTCCGGTTTCGCTGACCGAGATCCAGCCACGTTGTCCGGCGGTCAGCGGTCCCGCGTGGCGCTCATGCGCATGCTGCTGGCCACGCCCCGCGCGCTCTTGCTCGATGAACCGTTCTCCCGCCTCGACACCTCACTCCGCGCGCAGATCCAACGGTTCGTGTTCGGCCAGATTGCCGCACGGCAGCTCCCCACGATCCTCGTCACGCATGATGCGGCCGACGCCTGCGCGGCCGGAGGCCCGGTGTGTGACCTGTCCGCGCCGGACGAGTTGAACCAGATAGCACGCTGATTACGAGGCGTTGGCCCACCTTCCGTGTCGCGATGTCGGAGCGACGCCGTGACCCGCCCCTTGCACCCCATGTGCGTGGCAGATTACGTCTGGGGGTCGCTCGCGGTTCCTGCCCGCAACAGAGCCACCACGGCGTCCACAATCCGTGTCATGGCTTCCGGTTTGAGCGCGCCGACTTCTGCGGTGATGAGATCGCTGCTGGCCGTGAACAGTTTTGCTGGCCTAGCGTAGCTCGTGACGTGCAGCGAGCCTGAGGCGAATGCGCCTTGGTCTAATACAATCGCTGCGGCGTCAGCATACGGCTTGCTGGTAACTTGACACAGCACGCGGTCACCACGTCCAGCATCGGCGAGTACAACCGCCGGACGCAGCTTGGTCCGGGACAGGTCGGAAAAGGGGAACCGGACGAGCACTACTGCACCTCTTGCAGGTGTGACCACGCCTCGTCCTCCTCAGGCCGATCCCAATCCTCAGCCAACGCGGCTTCGCTCAGAAGCGCCGTCTCCGACGCGCGTGCGGCGGGACGCTCGTCCAGGATGGTCACGAGTGCGCGACGGGCCTCGTCGGGACGCACGGGTTCCAGCAGTCTGACGTTGCCACGCTCGTCGATCACGGCCTCCACTGTCTTGATCATTTGCTTTGCTCCCCGGGCCATACTCAGACTCGCATCAGGCAGTCTGCTTCGTCAAGTTCTTGCGAGCCGTGGTGCTTGCGAGCCGTGGCCGTGGTCGCGCCCCGCAACGCTCACTCGCGCCGACCATCCGCCTACGTCCAATAGAGCACGCGAGGGCGCCACGCGCCTGTGGCGAGAACAATCCTCGCCACATCCACCATCACGCCTCGTTCAGCGGCACGACCTGTACGGCCGCGTCGGGAACTCCGCCGAGGAACCGGTCGAGCGTCGATCCATGCCACAGCAGCTCCCACCGAGACCTGGCACTCTGGCCGAAGATGACGTGGGTGACCCCTTCACGCTGGGCGAACGCGATGAGACCATCTGACGGACGTGCGGCCTTGACGCGCACCACCGTGGCGCCGAGGCTCTCCGCGAGCGTGATGTTCTGTCCGCAACGCTTCCGCATCCCGCGGGTTGATGTGCTCCGGTCGCTCCCGCGGCGCCTCCACGTAGACGGCGTACCACCTCGAGCCCAGGCGGCCGGCGATGCGTGCGCCGGCCCTCATGACGCGAGGTGCCAGCGTATTGGAGCTCATGCACACCATGACGCGTTCGGGGATCAGCGCTGGCTCGAGGCCCTCGCGCGCGCGGTAGCTCGCCGCCTTCTCCCCCACTTCGTCGGCAACGGCGCGAAGCGCGAGCTCACGCAGGGTTGACAGATTGCCCTTGCGAAAGAAGTGTGAAAGCGCCTGCTCAACTTTCTCCGGCCGGTAGATCTTTCCCTCTCGGAGCTTGTTGCGCAGCTCCTCGACCGTCACGTCGACATTGATGACTTCATCGGCGCGGTCGAGAAACGTGTCCGGTACGGTCTCGCGCACGCGCACGCCGGTGGCCCTGGCCACGGCGTCGTTGAGCGTTTCGAGATGTTGGATGTT
>WHTT01000084.1 GCA_009377605.1 Luteitalea sp. | reverse complement strand
CGAACCCGCTCGACGGCAAGCGGCGCCCGGGTACCGTGGGTCCGCCGCTGCCGGGTGTCGAAGTGCGGGTCATCGATGACGCGCGCCGGGTCCTGCCTCCCGGCAAGATCGGCAACCTGCAGGTGCGCGGGCCCAACGTCTTCATCGGTTACTGGCGAATGCCGGAAAAGACCGCCGAAGATTTCACAGACGACGGCTTCTTCAATACCGGTGACATGGCGAGGATCGATCAAGACGGCTATGTGTCGATCGTCGGCCGCGCGAAAGACGTCGTGATTACCGGCGGCCTCAATGTGTACCCGAAGGAAATCGAGCTGTTCATCGACGGTCTACCCGGCGTCGTCGAGTCGGCGGTTATCGGCGTGCCGCATGCGGATTTCGGTGAAGGCGTGGTCGCGGTCGTCGTGCCGTCGGGGGATGGTGCGCTGCAGGAGGCCGGCGTGATCCGTGCCTGCAAGGCGGAGCTCGCAGACTTCAAGGTGCCGAAGCGCGTCGTGTTCGTCGACGAGCTGCCGCGCAATACCATGGCGAAGGTGCAGAAGAACGCGCTGCGCGAGCGCCATAAGGATGTGTTTGCGGCTGCGGATTGATTGGCGGCCGGGATCGCTCGCCTGCCTGCCATAGCGCGGCGCAGACCACACTGCACAAGGCGATCAGTGTCGCCGACCCCGTGTTGGACGCTCACCCCGCGGCCCGCGAGCTATCGTCCGTCCATGCGCGCATCGCATTACTGCATCGACGTGAGCGCGTCCCCCCTCTACAACCGCATCGTCGATGCCCGCGAGGTTGGTGAACGCGCTGTCGCAGGCTCTACCGAGCTGATGCGACGCGACCTCCATGCCGACGGCGATCAGCTGTACAAGCTTGGCTTCGTCGTCGAGCAGAACCCTGACGGGCGGGCCGGGGCGGGCAGCTACATCTTCGCGCACCTGTGGAGGGCCGCCGGAGCGCCCACGGTCGGATGCACGGCGATGGCCGAGCCCGCGATGCTCGACCTGCTGGCATGGCTGCGGCCCCAGGAGTACCCGATCTTCGTCCTGTTGCCGGAGAGTGAGTACACCCGCGTACAAGCGGAATGGCAATTGCCCGATTCTGCTGCTCGATCGCGATGAGATCTCCTACGCGCCTCATTGCACGGCGAAGCGTTGCTCGTGTAGGAGGTTGCCGTCCACAGTCCTGACTTCCACTCTCCACTGCCCCTCACGGTGCAGGGTCGGCCGGCTGTAGGTGCGATACCCCTCCGCCGCGTTCGCCCGAATCGTGAGCTTCACGGACAGCCGCAGCGTATCCTCGCGATACCAGCGATGTACGACTACGGTATCGCGTGCGCACCTCACACGTGTATAGAGAACCAGTGGCCCTCGCTCTACCGCGTCACGTGCCGGATGGCATCGCCAACTAGCGCCGCCCGTCGAGAGTCTCTGGCACAGGCGTGCAGTCGTCAGGGTAACGGCGCCAGATAACGGCGCTGTGCCCGGTGCTTCGTCGTCCCGCCGCGATATGAGCGTTGGCGCCTCTGCCCGTTCGACTGGAGCCGGCTCGGTGAGAAGCCGTAGCCCAGGTTCTGTGGCCCGCGCGGACGTGGACTCTGTCGTCAGTACTGGCGTCGACCTGTTGCGCAAGGACCACGGGTGCCATGCGAGGAGCACGGCAGTCACGAGGGCGCCTACGCTGAGTCCGCCCCATCCGAGCAAGCGCGACGCCCTGCGCGGAGGTGGCGCTGCCTGCGTGGTGACGCGGGCGCTGGCCGCGGACGCAATTGCCGCACTCCGGCGATAGAAAGTCTCGGCAGCGTCCGCGCGTCCCAGATGCTCGGCGACGATGGCGAGGTTGTTCAGCGTGTTGGCGAGATCCGGATGGAGCCGGCCCAGCTCGGCTTCCTGAATGCGTGCGGCGTCTCGCAGCAGCTTATCGGCAGACACAAGGTCGCCAGCCGCCGCGGCCTGCGCCGCTGCGTCGAGCATGTGTCGAGCGCGCCACAGTTCCGACATCGCATTTCCCACAGTCCGGCGATTCGGGTTCGCCACTTCTCTCATTGTAGAGCAGAGCGCCGTAACGGCGATCGTCTCGAATACGAGCTCCATCAAGTCGCCAACCGCGGCCCCTCCGTGAATCGTTCCGGCCAGAGACAGCGATGTCGTGGATGATTGCTACAGGCGAAGGCGACCTCGCTGGTACCATACCGTTCGCCTAGAGTCGGACCTCGTCCTCTGCTGTGTCACTTCGTATCTTCGAGGTGGATCATCCGGTCACGCAATCCCTGAAGCAGGCGCGCCTGGCCGGTGCGCACATCGCCGTTCCATCGGCGCTCACGTTCGTGCCGGTGGACCTGACGCGGGCCTCGCTGGGTGAGGCCCTGACCCGTGCGGGCTTCGATAGCCGTGCGCCAGCCTTCTTCTCCTGGCTTGGTGTCGTTGCCGTATCTGTCGTTCGATGAGATTCGCCACACGCTCCAGTACGTGGCATCGCTTCCGGCCGGGACATTGGTGGTGTTCGACTACAGCCTGCCGTCTGAATCGCTCAGCCCCCCGGCCCGGCGCGTCCGCGAGAGTCTCGCCGCTCGCGTGGGGGAGATGGGCGAACCCTGGAAAACCTTCTTCGACCCGGCTGACCTGAGACGTGAGCTGGACGCGGCCGGCTTCGGCAGCGTCGAAGACTTCGATGCGAACGCGCTCAACGCGAGATACTTCGCCAATCGGACCGATGGCCTGAGGCTCGGCAGCAGCGCGCGCATTGCGAAGAGCACGGTGTGACTCGAGAAGCCTGGCCTCGTAATCTCGCGCAACACGGCCGCATGGTCAGGATAGGATGCCCCGATCTAACCCTTGTGGTCTCGGTGTGAGCGCATGATCCGTGTTCGCGATCTCGAGTTCACCTACCTCAGAGCAAAGACGCCCGCCGTGTGCGGGCTGGACTTCACGGTGGAGCCGGGAGAGATCTTCGGCTTCTTGGGACCGAGTGGCGCCGGCAAGTCCACCACGCAGAAGATCCTCATTGGCCTTCTCGAGGGCTACACCGGTTCCGTGCGTGTGCGCGGCCAAGAGGTGGCATCTTGGGGCGCGGACGACTACGAAGCACACGGCGTCTCGTTTGAGACGCCGTGTGGGGGGCGGGTCCGATAAGCGAGGATCCGTTCACCTTCCGATAGGCCCTTCATCCGCCCTATGTGCGCCGGTGAAGCCGGCGCGGTGCTATCGATGAAAGTTGGAGACGTTGAAAGAGTAGCTACCCACGACGGCGATGGCTGGACGACCGGTACCTGCACAGGGAGCCTACCTGCGCTCGGTCATCGTGGGACATACGCGCTATTACGGCGTGCCCCGCAATGGCCGAGCCTCACCGCGTTCCATGCCGAGCTCGTCCGGCTTTGGCGCTTCTCGCCGATGCGTCGCAGCCAGAACGGCTTCGCGTCGTGGACGCGGATGCGCCGCCTGACGGCGCTCGCTTCGTCATCGCCTCTCCACTCTAGACTTCGCCCGGAGAAGAGAGGTAGATGTGTCACCGTTGTTCCGGGATTTCGCAATTCTCGTGAAGTTCAAAACGGGAGGAGCTCTTCTCGTCGATTGCGCCGGCCGGCGGCGGAACCGGCCTTTCATCTTGAGGCCGTCGCGCATGTTGAGGCCGAGTAGCGCGATGTTCGCCGCCCCCATGACGAGCTCGAGTGCCTGCACCGCGTAGAAGCCCGTGTCGAACGCGCCAGCTCTCGCTTTGGACGCGAGGAACAGCGCAGAGGGAATGAGCACCAGGATGCCGTTGGCGGCGATGAGCCGCATGCGCTTCGTCTTCACGCGGACCAACCCGCCCCTCCGTCCCTTTCCCAGCGTAAAGCCCGACCCACCCGCGGCCCCCAGTGCGGGAATCAACAACAGGAAGCCCCACGGGATGGCCGTCTTGACGATGGTGACGGTCGCGTGCGAGGCAAACAGCTCGGTAACCGCCGTGGAGAGCCAGAAGGTCGCGATCGTAAGGAGCGCGACGCCTCCAGCCACTGGATGGATGACTTTCAACATGACTTGCCTGCCCTTCCTACAGGCTGACTTCGGCTACGCGACGCAGATCCCCGGTACTGCAACCTTCTGGAACAGGTGCGGGGAAGCGACGGCCGAGGACGGATACGCCGAGAGCTTCGCCACGAACTCTGGATGCGTGAACGCAGCCCGGAAATCGGCGGTCGATTCCCAGACGGCATAGTTGAGATACGTCGGGCTTTCGCCAATCGCGCGGTGAAGCTGGGTGCTGATGAAGCCCGGCTGCTGCTTCATGAACAGCGCATCGTCCTGCCAGGCCTGGAGGAAGGTCGGCTCGTCCGCTTTATCGAGCACGAAGACGTTCACCAGCACGACAGGGGTGGCATCGACGGCAAGCTGACGTTCGATCGGGAAGGCAGGGTCCAATGGGCGTAGTAGCGACATGACAAGCTCCTTAGAATGGTTGAATGATGTCAATATGACATCATCAAGACAATAACAGATTGACATTATCATGTCAATATGGTTCTATAGTGACTATGACGAAGGCCAAGCGGACGGCGGCCGGCGACGCACTGACGGTCCTTATCCTCGACCTATTCAGCCTGAACAACCTGATGCTGACTGCCGGCGATCGACTGGTGGCGCGGCTGGGGCTGACGAGCGCCCGCTGGCAGATCCTCGGCGCCATCGTCGCCGCCGACCGCCCACAGCCGGTCGCCTGGCTCGCCCGCAACCTGGGCGCCAACCGGCAGAACGTGCAGCGAATCGTCCACGACCTGCACAGAAGCGGCCTCGTTGCATTCGAGGCGAACCCGCATCACCGGCGGGCACAGCTCGTGGTTCTGACCAAGAAGGGAAGCCAGACGTTCGACGCCGCCATGCGCCTGCAGGCTCCTTGGATCAACAGCCTGTCGGACGGACTGTCGGTCAAGGACATAGAAACCACCCACCGCGTCATGAGGGCGCTCCGCCACAAGCTGAAGGGTAACGACCAGCCTGCACAGCGAGCATGACGGCTATCGGTCGCGTGTCGATTTCGCCGCGCCCGGATCGACGTCAGAATAGAGGCCGATACCCAGGCGGCCCCGCAAGCTGACCTGGACCGACCGGCCACAAGGAGCTAATAAGGCACTGGCCGACGTTCGAGGGTGAGTGCGAAGTGCGCCCGTTCGAAGAGGAGGCGCAGCCGGCGTCCTGACAGTCACTGGTGGAAGTCGGAGCGACCAGTAGGCGGCGCCCTCGAATGGATGGTGTCTGCCGTTCGAGGGCGCCGCTGCCGTATGTCGGTTACCGTTAGAAGCGTCCACCGTCGACGTCGGCCACGAACTTGATCAGCCCCTCGAAGTACATCTTTTGATCGTCATACATCGCCATGTGGCTGCCGTTCGGGCAGTGCAAATACCGACCGCGCTGGACCTGCCTTGACATCATCTCCAGGTGGCTCGGGTCCATCGTGTCGTACCTGGCGCCGATGACGAGCGTTGGCACGGCTATTCTCTTGAGATCGGCCGAGCGATCCCAGTTTTCCAGCTTGCCGCTAACGCCCAGCTCGCTCGGTCCTTGAAGCGGTACGTAGATCGCGTGGTTCAGATGGGCAAACGCGCGGTTCACCGGATCGGGCCACTGATCGGGCGGCATGCGGAGGAAGTGCTCGGTGTAGAAGTGCGGGATCCGCCGTGCAGCAACAGCACGTTGACGCGCGGATTGTTGCCGACGCGTTTGGTCCAGACGCGAAACGTCCCTTTAGGCGTGGTGATCGGGATCATCTTCACGCCGCCTGCAAGGACATCGTCACGTCCGGAATCGTCGAAATACTGTGAAGTCGGATCGGCGGGAGCGCTGCTGCTTTCGCGGGCATCTGGGGCGGACTGCCCACATCCTGCGACGAGCACCCCGGAGACGACGACGGCGCACACTCGCACCATGAATGGTTCCTCCCCGGGACCTTTCGTAGGTAGCTGTGCCGTGGATTATAGCACAGCTAGACGCCACGCTGACGGAGGTAAATCCTCAGCCGACTGAATCGTACCGGGAATCTCGGAGAGCAGTTAATGTGACTCAGGCCACTGCGGCCCGCTCACAATAACGTGCTTCATATTCCGCCGGCGGCTTCAGCGTCGCGTCAGAGGATGTTCCCGTACCAGTCGCCGAGCCGGGTGGTGGACTCGACGGGGGGCACATCATGGAACTGTTTCAGTCTCAGGAGGAGCCCCTGCGTACACCGGAGGACAACCATTGCATGAGGGTACCGCCTTTCCTGGCTCCGCCGTATAGGGATACATGACCTGGTCTTCGTACGCGACTGCTTGGTCGCTCATCGCGGGGGCCGCGAGAGCAGTCATAAATCGCTCTTGATCTCGAGGAACGACTTGACTATAAATAAATCGCTACATTAACTCGATTGAATCCCCTACGTCGTGGCCGCCGGTGACCGCCACGAAGCAGGCAACACGCATCAGCTGGGGCCCCCGCCTACGCTCGCTTCGGCTGGGCAAGCCAGCGTCTGGACGTGAGGGAAGTTGGATGGAGGGGGGAGACATGTCAGCCACAGTGACGCCGACATCCACCGGCTGGTGGGTGAAGCTCGTGGGGTCGTTCTGCGTCGGCGCATTCCTGCTCCTTGGTCTCGACGCGGAGACGCTGCTCGCACAGTCCTCGCTTTCAACCATCCGTGGCACGGTCGCGGATGCAACGCGTGCCGTCATCCCTGGGGCGACGATTACCGTGACGGCCGTGGATACCAACGTTCAGGCCCGCTCCGTCGTCTCCGATGAGAATGGCAACTTCGAGGCTGCCGACCTTCAGCCGGGGATGTATCGCCTGCGGGCGGAGCTCTCCGGGTTTCAGACGTACGTCGCGGACGGCATCGTGCTTCGAGCCAGCGAGATCCGCCGCATCGACATCCTGCTGGAGGTCGGTGGCGCGACCGAGGAGGTGCTCGTCGAAGCGGGTGCAGGGGTGATTACAACCGAGAGCGGCTCCATCACCACCGCTGTCACCGGCGAGACGTACAAGGATGCCCCGCTGGTCGACATCTATCCCGGACCGCTTTCCATGCTGAGCACACTTCCAGGCGTCCAGGGGAACGGCTGGAATGTTTCAATCAGCGGGCAGACGACGAGTCAGATTTCCGATTCCTACGATGGCATCGCGAATGACCGTACGGGCAATCAAGGTGCCAACATGAACATGTACGAGGAGGTGGCCGTCACCACCGTGAACAACACGGCGGATCAGTCGCGCGTGGCGAGCTTCAACGCCATCTCGAAGAGCGGCAGCAACGCCTTTCACGGTGAGCTGTGGTACAAGCACGTGAACTCGGGAGTGAACGCGCGGGAGTTCTTCGATCCGGACAAGACGCCCTTTCTCATGCATGAGTGGCAGGCTGAGGCGTCGGGTCCGATCTTTCGCAGCAAGACATTCTTCTACGGCGCATGGTTCTCAGAGCGCTTCCCCAAGGGGTCGTTTCAGCGCAGCAGCGTCCCGACGACAGGTATGCGGCAAGGCGATTTCTCGCAGCTGTCACAGACGCTCCGCGATCCCGTGACCGGCCAGCCGTTTCCCGGAAACGTCATCCCGTCTGGACGTCTGAACCCCACGTCGCTCCAGGTGCAAGATCGCTATATCCCGGAACCGAACCTGGGAGATCCGGGGACGCTGACCAACAATCTGGGCTTCGATTTTGCCTATCCCAGCGACAAGTTCAAGACGGATATCGTCTCCTATCGCATCGACCATCAGCTCAGCGATACCAATACGATTACGTTTCGCCACCACTTCAACAACGTTCCGTATGTGCTGGCAGCGGACCTGCCGGCGTTCTCCTGGACCCGTAAACGGAGCTATTCGAAAGCTGCCCTCTCGAACACCCACATCTTTTCCTCCGCGCTCGTCAACACCTTCCGCTTCGGATGGAATGGCAACTACATGATCGATGGTGAGCAAGTAGACGGGTGGAATCCCCTCCAGGGACAGGAAGCCGTTGCGGCCATCGCGTTGCAGGGTGTCAACCCGCGGGGACTGAGCGCCCAGGGCTTCCCGGCCATGGACATCAGCGGGCTCTCGAGCCTGAGCACGACGGCTGGGGGAGTGCGGGACGATCACTTCGACTTTCAATGGGAGAACACGCTCACCTGGGCGATCGACCGCCACGTCTTGAAGTTCGGTGCGCAGGCCTTCAAATACAACGACTTCGACGCGCTCGTGAGAGATGGCACGTTCGGCGAATTCGATTTCGACGGGTCGTTCACCGGTGTCGCCTACGCCGACTTCCTGCTGGGCCTCCCCAATGAGAGCACACGTCTGGATCCGTTGACGCCTCGGGAACAGTCCCAGTACGAGCTGGGGCTGTTCGTCATGGACACGTTCAAGGTGACACCGCGGCTCACGCTCGACTATGGGCTGCGCTGGGACTACTTCAGCTCGCCCACCTATAAGGATGGTCTCCAGTACAACTGGGATCCAGGGACCGGAAACGTCGTGGTCCCGGAGCGCGCCCTGTCGGGGATCAGCCCGCTCTATCCATCGACGATCAACATCGTCACAGGGCAGGTCGTTCCTGAGGCCGACCTGGGCAACTTCAGGCCCCGCCTCGGCGTGGCCTATCGCTTTGCCGAGGACTGGGTGCTGCGAGGGGGCTATGGGGCGTTCACCGAGCGTATCGCCTACTTCTCGCGGGCGCAGGGCGGCGGCCCGTTCGAGATCAGCGAGACGTATTTCAATGGCATCGAAGACGGACGGCCGCTGTTCGCGTTCCCGAATCCGTTCCCGGACACGCTCGAGGCCGCCGAGACTCCGTCGCAGAGCGTGACCGGGTATCCGTTGGAGACGAGCAACGGCACCATCCACCAGTTCAATCTCTCGCTGGAGCGGCAGATCGGCGCGCTGGGCCTTCGCGCCTCGTACATCGGCTCGCGGAGCCGCGGCCTGAACTACACGCTGAACATCAACAAGCCGCAGCCTGGCCCGGACCCATTCGATCCGTCCGACCGCCCGTTTCCGCAGTTCGTGAACGCGAGCGCCATCCGTGAGGACGGCGCTGCCAACTACAACGCGCTGCAGCTCGAAGCCACCAGGCGCTCCCGCGGGTTCACGTTGACGGCGCACTACACGTGGGCCTCGAGCCTGACGAACTTCTCGAATCCGCAGAACCCGTACGACGTGACCTCTCACTGGGCCAACGACAACTACACGCGCCGGCACCAGGGGGTCGTCACCACGACGTTCGAGCTGCCTTGGGGGCGAGGCCGCAGATACCTCGGCGACGCGTCGGGTCTGGTAGAGCAGCTCCTCGGCGGCTGGAGCGTGGGCACGATCAGCTATCTCTCGACGGGCACCCACTTCTCGCCGAGCTTCTCCGGCTCGGATCCGTCCAACACGAACACCTTCGGCGGCCTGCCAGATCGCGTATGCGGCGGCAACCTGTCCAGGAGCGAGCGCACGATCGAGCGATGGTTCGATACAAGCTGCTTCGTCGTCCCCCCGGCGGGGCGCTTCGGCGACAGCGCTCCGAATGTTCTCGTGGGTCCTGGGCTGAACGTGCATCACCTCAGCCTGATCAAGAGCCTGGACGTTGGCCGGGGTGTTGGCGCGACCCTGACGATCGGGGTGTCGAATCTCTTCAACCACCCCCATTTCGGGAATCCTCGAAACAACATCTCGACGCCGGATACCGGTCAGCTCTTCGAGGGGATTCCGGAGTGGATGGCCGAGAAGCACGGTTCACGAAAGCTGCAGCTGAAGCTCCGAATCGGTTGGTAACATGAGCACACCGACGGCTAGACGACTGTGTTGTCTGAGCGTTTCTTGCTTGTGTGTCGTCCAGATACAATCGGCCGCCGCGCCTATCGGCGGCACGGCAACGGATCGAACCACAGTCGTCGCGCCGCGGCTCGTCCCGCAAGGCAGCGCGAAGCCGAGCCGCCCGAACATCGTTTTGATTCTGACCGACAATCACGGGGCGTGGACGCTCGGCGCATACGGGAACGAGGACATTCGCACACCGCACATCGACCGGCTCGCCCGGGAAGGCATCCTCTTTACCAGGGCGTTTGCCAACAACCCTGTGTGCTCGCCGACCCGCGCGACCCTCTTGACAGGATTGATGCCCTCGCAGCACGGCGTGCATCGGTACCTCGGGCGAGGGGGAGCGCAGATCGGACCCGGCGCCTATAACACCATCGAGGAGCTCGACTCGCTCCCGAGCATCCTCGCCGACGCCGGTTACATCACTGGACTGGTTGGCAAGTGGCACCTGGGGGCTAACCTCAACCCACAGGAAGGCTTCACGTATTGGGTGACCAAGCCCGAAGGAGGCAGTGCAGGATTCTACGATCAGGAGATCGTGGAAGATGGCCGGATTCGTGTCGAGCCGTCCTATCTGACCGACTTCTGGACCGACCATGGTGTGGCGTTCATCGAAGAGAACAAGGACCGACCGTTCTTTCTCTACTTGGCGTATAACGGTCCGTATGGCCTCGGGCAGGCGATGGAGGAGCCGATCCGAAACCGGCACGCCTCACGATTTGCGGACCATCGCTTGCCGTCCATGCCCCGCGATGCTCCCCATCCCTGGAACTACAACTATGGAGAGTGGATGGACAACATGCAGGTCCGTCGTAAATACGCGGCCGAGGTGAGCGGCATCGACGACGGCGTTGGGCGAATACTGGAAACGCTCGAGAGACTGCGTCTCGAGCAGAGCACGCTGGTGATTTTCATGGCCGACCAGGGGCTCTCCGGCGGCCACAGCGGCTTCTGGGGCATGGGCGACCACACGCGTCCGCTCACGGCGTTCGACTGGACATTTTCGATCCCGCTGATCCTGCGGCACCCGCAGGTGATTCCCGCGAATCAGCGCAGCGATCTCTTGGTCAGCAACTACGACCTGTTTCCGACCTTGTTGCACTATCTCGATCTGGAATCCAGGATTTCAGCGACAGGCGTACGGCGCCCGGGTCGGAATCTGGAAGATGTCCTGAAGGGTCGTTCGGTGGCCTGGGAGAACGAGGTGTACTTCGAGTTCGAAAATGTCCGCGCCATACGGACGGATGAGTGGAAGTACATCGAACGTATTCACCAGGAGCCGAACGAGCTGTACAACCTTCAGAACGACCCTGGAGAGCGGCTCAACCTGTACGGAGACCCCGAAACCGCAGCCATTCGGTCGAGACTCCAGCAAAAGCTGTCTGTCTTCTTCCAACGCCACACGGATCCCAAGTGGGATCTGTGGAAAGGCGGCGGATCCAAGTCTGATCTGATCACTGGCGATCTATTCGGCATCCCGCGCGGTCAAGAGGGACGCCAGCGTTAGACCCCGGTGAAGAAGAGCGATTCGGCCGTCCTCCAAAGAATCTGCTCCTTGTCGGATTCAGACAGGAAAGGCGCATGATCACGAATGAGGCTCAGCGACGAGTTGTAGTCATGCGGGCCCTGAGTTTGAAATGGGGCATCGGACTCCCACATGCAACGCTCAGGTCCGAACGATGCGACGACTCGTTCGATGAGTGGTAGGAGATCGAGATAGGGCGGTCCGGTCCGACTGAGAGCATAGAACGCGCCCAGCTTGACGCGAATGCTCCGGTGACGTGCACAATCACAAAGCATCCGGATCGCCGCGTCGACGTCTGTGTCGTCCAGGCCGATTCGCGCCACGTGATCGATGAGCACCGGCGTGTCTGGAAATCGACGACAGAGGCGGTCGATTTCGGAGAGATCCGCCGGATTGACTTGAAAGCTGAGGATGACGCGCTGCTCCGCCCCAAAGCGATAGAGAGCCTCGTAGTGCGGGTGCGCCATCCAGTCCTTCCCTCGGCGCTCGAGGCTGCCGCCGACCAGTCGAACGGCGCGGATGCCGGACGCCCACAGCTCCCGTATGCGCTCGAGCGGGCGGGCGTCCTCGGAGACGACGTCGGGTAAAAGGCCCGTGGCGGCGAAGACTTGCGGATAACGAGCCACGGCGTCGAGCAGATAGCGATGGTCGTCTCCGTAGAAGGACATCTGGACCAGGTTGATTCGTCCGACGCCCGCCGGACGACACTGCGTCAACAGCTCTTCCGGCGTGAAGCTCGGTGGGTCCATATCGCGCATCGTCCAACGGGGAGCCAGAGGGTAGCGCTGGACGTCCGACGTCCAGACGTGAACGTGAGTGTCGACGACGCGTCCCTCGAGCGAGTGTGCCCGCCCCGGTTCGTGTGGATGCGCGAGGTTCATCGGCGCTTCCGCCTACGTCCACTTGCGTGTAGCCGCATCCCACGTCAGCAGGCGCCGCTCGAACCAGGACTGGTTGGCGCCTGCCACGGCGACAACGCCGTACAGCCCCAAGCTGGCGGGGCAGTTCAAGGCCTCGCCCTGGCGGATGGCCGCGTGGAAATTGCGGTAGTGAAGAGGAATATTTTCGGCGCCGGTCTTCTTGTGAGTCTCGACGACTTCGCCCGACTCTTCATCCACGATCTCCCAGCCGTCCGACGTGAAGATCAAGGTCGCCTTGTGGCCTCGAATGAGGTGGTCGATCTTCCGGCCGTTGGCCATGGTTCCGAGGATGTGAACCGTCATTCCCGGGGTGACACTCTTCACAGCGGGGTATTCCGCGAGCATCTCGAAGTTGTCCGGCAGCTCTCGACCGTCGTTCCAGAGGTAAATCCCTCCCATGCCCGCCACGCGTGAGGGGAAGGTCAGGCCACAGGCCTTGAGGATGCGCGTCAGCCGATGGACGAACAGATCCGTGGCAACCCCACCCGAATAGTCCTTGTAGTTGCGCCACTCGTAATAGCGCGGGGCGCTCCACGGCCGCTTGGGCGCCGGTCCCAGCCAGGCTTCCCAGTCCAAGTCCGGAGGCTTGGGGAGATTCGGATCGACGCCCGTTCGCCAGGGACCGCGCTCGGCGGGATAATTCCGGACGTAGTCGATTTGGGCGGCCACAATGGGACCCAGCTTTCCCGCCTGGATGGCCTCGTACGCGCTGGCATAGCTGTCGTCGCTCATGCCCTGGACGTCCACCTGGAGCTTCAATCCCGTCTGCTTGACCTTGTCGGCCACGGCGAGGGAGTCCTCCACCGTATGGGTCATCGGCTTCTCGCAGTAGACATGCTTTCCCGCGTCCAGGCCGTCCAGAGCCTGACGTGCATGCCAGTGCTCCGGCGTACAAATGGAGACGGTGTCCACCTCCTTCATATCGAGGATCTTGCGGTAGTCCTTGACCAGTTGCGCCTTGCCCCCCACCGTCCAGATCTGATCCTGAAAGTTCCGGGCGCGTGTTTCGTACACATCGCAGACGGCGAGGATGTTCACGTTGTTCTGCTGGCGCATGCCCAGGAGGGCGCGAAGGTGCGATTCGCTGATACCTCCACACCCGATGAGGGCCGCGTTGATCCGATCGTTGGCCCCCACGATCTGCGCATAACTGGACGCCGTGAAGGAGGCCGCGGTGGCCGAAGCCAGCGTTGTGGTTTTGAGAAAATCTCGACGGGTTTGTTGTTTCTTCATATCACGTATCCTCGCCGCGGACGCGATTGGAACAGTTGTCCTTGTCATGCTTGAATGCGGTTCCCCATGATATCAACGCGAATCTTCTTCCAAACGTCGAATATCTAATGTGTCTCAATTCGAGACAATTATCGTCCAACAATTCTAATTGTGGGAAACGATAATCCTTGGCTATGCTCGCAACGCATTGCAAACCTCATGGCGGAATGTTGTCGCAACGTCCGCGAGTGCGCAGTGGGCGGTGTGCGCGGCGGAACGCTCGTTGGCCCGGTCATGAAGCGTTCCCACAGTGTCGTGGGGACGAGGCGCTCGCTCGCGCCTTGGCAACTTGGGGAGAAGGAAGATGTACCGTCTTGTCCTGGTAGGGGTCCTGTGGAGCGTCTGGGGCTTCGCGGGAGGTGTGACGACGCTCTACGGGCAGGTCCAGACGACGACAGCGATTATGGGAACGGTGCGGGACACCACGGGCGCCGTCCTGCCTGGTGCAACGGTGACCATTGTGCATCAGGCCACCGGCGTGAGCCGGGAGCGCGTGACGAATGACGCCGGGGACTATTCGTTTCAGTCGCTGCAGCCAGGAACCTACACGATCCGGGCGGAGCTGTCGGGTTTTCGGCCCGCGGTGATTACCGATCGGGAGGCACTGGTGGCGATCCCAGCGGAGGTCGATATTCGCCTGGAGCTGGGCGACGTCAGTGAAGAGATCACCATCTCGGCAGCGGGGGCGGAGCTGCTCAATACGACGACGGCGGAGCTGGCGACCACCATCGACGAGCAGTTGGTGGACAACATGCCCACCGAATCGCGCAATTACTTTGATGTGTTGGCCCTGGCGCCCAATACCTCGCCTCAATATCTGAGCACGGGGAATCTGACCTTTGGCCAGCACTCCCTGCGGCGGGTGAGCGCGGCCGGCAGCTTCGAGTCCTCGGGCGTGCTGGCTGGCGGCCAGCGCGACTCCTCGTCGCATGTCTCGATCGATGGGTCCGACGCGTCGTTGGCCATTTACAGCCAGAACGTCAATGTTCTCTCCTCCGCGATGGTGAAAGAGCTGCGGCTGCAGACGGGCAGCATGAGCGCCGAGTTCGGCAACGGAGCGAATGCCGTCAACATCATCACGAAGAGCGGCGGCAACGCCTTTCAGGGTGAAGGGTTCTGGGAGCACCGGAACGACAATCTCGACGCGAAGAACTTCTTTACGAACCTGGCTGGTGAGACGTTGCCCGAATACAAACGGAACAAGTGGGGGGGCTCGCTGGGCGGACCCATCCTGCAGAACCGACTCTTCTTCTTTGCGAATCATGAGGGGTCGCGGCTCCGCCAGGCGGTCCAGAGCAATGCTCGAGTCCCCACCGCCGCAGAACGTCAAGGCGACTTCTCGGAGACCGTGCTGCCCGCGCCGGAGGGCGGGACGCAGGCGGCGCCGCAGCTCTTCAATCCGCTGGAGTTCGACCCCGCCACGGGGCTGCGCACACCGTTCTCGGATAACCGGATTCCGGCCGAGCTGATCTCCCCACACATCCAACAGATCCTGGAATTCACGCCTCTGCCCAATACGGTCATCGATGGCATGCCGCAGTTCTCAGGGACGACGCGGACCACGATCGACGAGGACCAGTTCAGCATGCGGCTCGATTGGCACCGGAGCGCGGACACAGCCATCTGGGGCCGGTATACGTACGGGCGGCGCGACGCAGCGCGAGTGGGCCTGCTGGGACCGCTGACGGGAGAGGCGACGCCAAGCAGCAGCCACGATACCGTGGTCAACTGGAGCGAAGTCGTCAGTCCCACGCTCATCAATGATCTGTCCGTGTCCTACGCGCGTCCCCGATGGGGCATCGGCCGTCCCCTGGATGTTCCAGATGTGGCGGGCTTGGCCGGTATCGCCAACACCTCTACTCTCGGCGGGAGCCCGCTCCTGCAGAACCAGGACTTTTCCGTCGGCACCTCGGCGCTCTTCAATTGGAGACCGGTTCAGAATACCTATCAGCTCAAGGATGACGTCACCTGGACCAAAGGCAAGCATGCGTTCAAGACGGGCTTCCAGCTCACGGAGCGGCGCTTGTTCTTCCCGCAGCAGTCGTCCGACAAGGGGCGTCTGGCATTTGAGAACGCCTTTACCCGCGCCTGCCCGCAGGGCGATGCACGGTGCGAGGCGGCCCAACAGGCGGCCGGGCTCCCGACGGGCGGGCTGAGCTTCGCGGACATGCTGTTAGGCTTCCCGGTCGAGACCAATATCGAGTTCAGGCAAGTGGAGTGGGCCGGGCGGCAGACCTACTGGGCGGCGTATATCCAGGATAGCTGGCAGGTTCACGACCGTCTGACCCTCAATCTGGGCCTGCGCTGGGAGACGTGGAGCCCGTGGCGCCATCGTCGTCATGCCGCGACCGGATTCGATTTCACGCCCCCCGGTCAACTGCTCTTTGCGCTCGAGAATCCTCTCGATGTGTTCGACCAGGCCACGGATTTCGGCAAGAACGCGGCCCTAAGCGGCACCCTTCCCGAGCATGGATATGACAACCCGGCCGGGAATCTCGGACCACGGATCGGATTGTCTTTCCGGCCGCGCGACAACACCGTGGTGCGGGCTGGCGGCGGGATCTTCTATGCCGGTAATCTCAACACAAACAACATGTCGGATATGCAACAGGCAGGGTCGCCCTTCACCTTGAGGAATTTTCAGATTGTCGACCAGGGTGAGCAGCTTCCGTCGATCAACATCCGCAATCTGTTTCCGGCCGCGGAACCAACCGCGATTCCCCAGGCATTCGAGGATCCGCCAGCCACGCCGCGTGTCCTCGGTCAGCGAGAATATGAGACCCCGACCGTCTATCAATGGTCGCTCAGCGTGCAGCATCGCATTCACGCCCGGTGGTCGGTGAACCTTGACTATCTGGGATCCCGCACCGAACACAACAATCAGTGGGTTGACCTGAATGCTCCTCTCTTGCCGCAAGGCGATCTGGCAGACGTCCCGCTCCAAGAGCGTCGGCCGCTCCCGGGGTGGGGACGGATTGACAGTTGGGTCCCGTGGGGATGGTCGAAGTACCACTCGGCCACCTTTGGTGTCACAAACCGCCAATGGCGCGGGCTGACGGTGCGATCCAGCCTGACGTGGGCCAAGAATCTGTCGTCCAGCATCAGTGTCATCAACAGTGACCGCGGCAACATGGACTTTCGCAATTTCGATCTGTGGGCCGGTCGGTCGAATTTCGTGCCGACGGTCCGCTCCGTCACCGGGTGGACCTATGAGCTTCCGTGGGGGTACGGTCGGACATTCCCGCTGAGTGGTGTGATGGATCAGATCTTTGGGGGCTGGAATCTGAGCGGGAAGGCAGAATTCTCAGACGGCGCGCCGCTCACCGTCACCACCAACGACAATACCGGCAGCGCTCTCGAGGACCAACTCGCCGATCGCTTGCCCGGCTGCGATCTGACCGACGCCCCTGAGGATCGATTCGAGTGGTTCAACACGAGCTGTTTCGCGCAGCCAGCCTTTGGAACATTTGGCACCGGGTCCGCTGGCCTGATCAATGCACCGGGAATCAACAATCTCGACCTTCGGATCGGGAAGGTCTTTCCGGTGTCTGGCACCACGAGGATGGAGTTCATCGCCAGCTTCTTCAACGCCTTGAATCACACCCAGTGGGGGAACCCTGTGACCAATCTCCAAAGCACCAGTTTTGGGCGGATCGGCAGCGCGCGTCCAGCCCGTCAGATCAACGTCGAGCTACGGTTCATCTTCTGACCGCGCGGTCTAAAGACCGCGCGCTACGTGCCCTCGCCACCGCAGACGGCCCATCCGACGACGAGAGGAACAGGTTCCATGTGCTCACGGCAAATCTTGTTGAGACGCGTGACGCTCTTATTGGTCTCCCTCTTCGTTTCTGCAGGCGCTGCCCTGGGGCAACTGCCGTCGGGCCCGGAATTCGAAGCTCAGATGGTCCAGGTGTTGGAGCCAGAGGAGCCATACACTTACCACGCTGTCCTCAAAGAGACGCCGGTTCACAGATACCGCAGAGCGGCCAATGCAACGCCTCGCCCCGGTGAGCTCGAAGTTCCGGCGGAGGGATGGAGCGTCTGGATTCCACAGGACGCGGGCCAGGTGTTGACGCATGCCGCGGAAGACTTTGCCGATTATCTTCGGACGTCGATGGGAGTCACGGCGAAGCTGTCTCGCCGACCGATGACCGGACGCGAGATGGATCTGCAACCAGGCATCATCGTCGTGACCGCACAGCAGGCGCCCGACTGCACGTCGAAGCTCAGGGCTGACAAGGATTACCGAATCAGGGTCACCCCAGATCAGATCGTGGTGTGTGGCTTTGGTGAAAGGGGGGCCGCCTACGCCCTCTATAACCTCGAGTCGCGCATGAACCTGAGGGAGGCCCCGTTGCTTCCCCGCGATTTGGATACCGTTCGTCACAGCCTCTACCAGACCCGGATGGTCCTCAATTGGGTGGGATGGATGGAATGGCCGGATCCGTATCTCTCCAGGCTGGCGCATGACGGGTTCGACGCCATCTACGCGTCGGTCTATGCAAATCCCAACGGGGTCGAAGGACCGCCGCACTACGATGGGATACGCCAACAGACCGAGGCCCGGATGAACGATCTCCTCACGCGAGCCGCGCGATTTGGGATCAAGGTCTATACGCCTATCCTTTACCGCTACACCGGCACGCCAGAGAACGAGCAGGGTCTGCGATCACATGTCAGAGACATCGTGACGAAGTTTCCAGACATCGCCGGGTACATCCTGCTCACCGAAGGCTTCTATTTCGATGAATGGTTCGGCGCCGGCGGCCAGGGCGACACCGACCTGAAGCAGTGGGCCCGCCAATGGACGCGAGGCGTCGAAATCGTTGCCGAAGAATGCCATCGCATCGACTCCGATATCGAAATCGTGCCGTGGGAATACAACATTGACTTCCGACCTCAGCAGGCAGCCTTGAAGGCGTATGTGATGAGCATCATGCCTGAGGCCACAATTCCGCTGCTCACGTGGGAAAACGGCAAGAGCTTCGACATGGGCGGTCTGACCGGCTATTTGCGCGATTACTCCCTGAACCAGATCGGCCCAGCAGAAGTCACACAGGCTCAGATCAAAGAGCTGAAGAGACGGGGAATGAAGGTTTATACAAAAGCCGACACGTTTGCGAGCTGGCAGTTCGGCACCACGCCTTACCTGCCGACCCCGTTTCAATGGCACCGGCGTTATGAGGCACTGGAAGAATACGGCGTAGACGGAACACACGAGAGTTGGAGCAACGGCTACAAGCCAAACTTCATGACCGAAGTGAGGGCCTGGTATTGCTGGACCGATGCCCCGCCGCTCGCCGAGCTGCTTCGAGGGATCGCCCGCCGTGACTTTGGTGAAGAGGCTGTTGACTTGGTGCTCCAAGCCTGGCGCGAGTTCAGCGAGGCCATCAAGTCGGTCGTCGATACCGGTCCGTCGCCTGGAACCAACAACGCGGTTGCCAACCCGTTCTTCTTTCAGGAGCCTCGTCGGCGGACCATGACGATTGAACACTCCTGGTGGGATCAACAGAAGTGGATGACTCATCGACGAGCGAACATCAATCCGCGCTGGCCGTATGTTCCCCGCTTTCTGCTCTTCTATCCGGACTTCTCCAATCAGGTGAACCAGGCGGAAACATACGCGCGAGTGAGATCCGGCGTCGCCCGCATCGAGCCCGCCGAGAAGCTCGAAGATATATCGGTCTTGCCCATATTCACACGCCACCTGACCGAAGCAGCCGATCGCCTCGAGAAGGGACTGAGGAGCTACCGCAAGGCAGCGATGGGGACACCTGACGCGAAGCGAAGAGATGCCTTTCGCGAGGTGCTGATCGTGGAGCAAATGCAACGCATGCTTCGCAGCACCGTGGCCATGCTCGACTTCGAGGACCTGCGGTTTCGGCTGATGACAGCGGAGGAACAGTCTGCAAAGCGGGGCATGCTCGATGAAATGGAGGCGATCCTTGCGGATGAGATTAGCCGCACCGAATCATCGTTGGAGGCAGCCAAGCGGGACTCGCGGCTCGGCTATCAAATGGAAAGAGACTACGTGTATGAGCCGTTCGTGATCGAGGAAAAGCTCGAGCTGCTGAGAAAGACGCTGCGCGAGGAGATCCCAACATACAGGAACGCGTGCTGCGGCACCACGGATCGTCAAGAGGCTAGACGCCGAGGGAGAGAGGGCTGACGTGCAAGAGGTACGCCTGGCCGTCGCGGGATGCGGGTCGTTTGCCGAAAGCCACCTGCAGGCCCTGCGAGTCGTGGGCGGCGTGCGCGTAGTGGCCGTCTACGACATCGACCGTGAGCGGGCCGAGTCCGCGGCTCGCGTGTTCGACGTCCCAACCGTGTGCGCGTCCATGGCGGAGCTCTGCCGGCATCCGGAGGCAGACGCGGTGGACGTTGTCACGCCCGAGCACCTCCACACGCAGCCCGTGCTGCTGGCGCATGAAGCTGGGAAGCACGTCTTCGTGGAAAAGCCCCTGGCGCTCGATATCGCCGAATGCGACCGCATGATCGATGCGTTCGAGAAGACCGACTTGGTCTTCATGGTCGGTCACATCCTGCGGTTCGAGACGAGATACGCATCGCTTGGCGAAGAGGTCGCCTCCGGTAGGCTCGGGCGGGTCATCTCCATGCAAGCGCGCCGCAACCGGCCTCGGTCGCTGCTCGGCCGTTATAGCCGCGTCCATCCTGCGCATGTCAACTGCGTTCACGACATCGATCTGATGCTGTGGTACGCGGGGCAACCGGTGCGCCGCGTGCGCGGCTATGAGCGCACGATAGACGAGGGGGCGCATCCTGACGCGTTCTGGGGCGTGATCGAGTTCGAGGGGGGCGCGGTGGGCGTCGTGGAAGCCGCGTGGCTGCTCGAGGACCGCGGTGGGGTCGTCCTGGACGATGCCTTCCATCTGATGGGGGCACGTGGCGCAGCCAACCTGAGCACCTTTCCGCCTCCGTTGAGCTACTGGACGTCCGATGGCTTCGCCGTTCCCGACGTCAGCTACAACCCGTTGATCCGTGGTGCAGCCTTCGGTGCGCTTCGTGACGAGCTGTCCTATTTCTGCGATTGTGTGCGGGTCGGACGCAAACCCGAGGTGATCAGACCCGTAGAGGCGCGCAATGCGGTCCGCGTCGCGCTCGCGCTGACCAAATCCGCCGCCGCTGGCCGGGACGAGGAGATTCAGGACTGGAGGTAGATGCGCGACTGCACTCAACTCGTGGAGGTCCTCGGCGACCTGATTGCTATCAACAGCATCAATCCTTCCTATCCAGGAGGGCGCCCCGAACAGGCGATCCAGGCCTATGTGGAGAGGTTCTTCCGATGCCATTCCATTGAAGTCGTGCGGCAAGAGCTCGAGCCGGGCCGCTCCAACGTAATTGGCATCTTAGCGGGCAAGACGCCGGGCCGCCGGTTACTCTTCGAGGCGCACTGCGACACCGTTGGCGTCGAGCGGATGGCGGCGCCCTTCGAGCCGCGCCGTGAAGGCAACCGCGTGTATGGCCGCGGCGCATGCGACGACAAAGGCGGGCTCGCCGCCATGATGTGCGCGCTCGCGTCCCTGCGCCAGCACGGGATCACGCCGCCGGCCGAGATGTGGGTGGTCTCCGCCGTGGACGAAGAGCACACGTTTCGCGGCGTGGCGCGCTTGATGCAAGGCCTGCGAGCGGCTGCCGCCATCGTAGCGGAGCCCACCGAGCTCCGCATGGTGATCGCGAGCAAAGGGTGTTTGCGGTGGCGGGTCGCGGTCGAAGGCCGTGCCGTTCACAGCTCGAAGCCGCATCTGGGTGTGAGCGCCATTGATGGCATGGCACGGCTGCTGGTCGCGTTGCAGGAAGACTCGCGCGAGCTCGAGCGGCACGCACATGCGCTCGTGGGGAGCCCGACGCTCACCGTGGGCCGCATCGACGGCGGCACACAAGTCAACATCGTTCCCGACCGCTGCACGATCGAGATCGACCGGCGTGTGATCCCGGGCGAAGCGCCCGAGACCGTCTTCGCCCACTATCGCGCCCTCGTCCATCGCATCATCGAGCGCGAGCCGGAGTTGAAGGTGCACGTCGAACCGCCGTTCGTGGTGGACTATCCGCTCGAGACCCCTGCCACGGCGGCGATCGTCGAGACCGTTGCATCAGCGTTGCGCGAGGTCGGCTTGAACGACGAGCCAGCGGGGGCGGTCTTTGGGAGTGACGCAAGCAAGCTGTCTGCGGGAGGCTTCCCCAGTGTGATTCTGGGGCCCGGGAGCATTGACCACGCACATACCGTCGATGAGTTCGTCGAGGTGGATCAGCTCGAGCGGTGTTTCGAGATCTATCTCCGGCTCATGGAGCGCTTCGCGTGACGGCCGGCTTTGGCCCCTATAGACATCTCTTTCCGCGTGCGGTGCGCGACGTATATCTCGACACCGCGGCGGAAGGTCTGCCCGTGCCGGAGACCAAGAGGGCGCTGGCCGCCTACCACGCGCACAAAGAGTTGGGCACGCCCGGCCGCCGGCACTTTCATGCGGTGGAAGAGGAGGCGAGAGCGCTGACCGCTCAGCTCCTCGGCACGGCTCCGGCGAACGTCTGTTTCCTGCCCTCGGCCTCAGATGCCCTGCTCGCGCTGCTCAACTCGCTCCACTGGCGCGCTGAAGACCAGGTGATCATCAGCGACCTCGAGTTTCCCTCGAACGTGATCCCGTGGCTGCGGCTGCGCGAGGAGGGGGTAGAGGTGACAGTTGTCGAGAGCATGGACGGCGCGCTGCGGCTCGACGACATCCTTCGCTGCATCACTGCGCGGACGAAGCTCGTGTCTCTCAGTCTGGTGAGCTACAAGACTGGCGCGTATCTGGCCGAGGTGGCGCAGCTCGCGAAGAGGGTTCGCGAGGCTGGCGCGATCCTCTCGATTGATGCGACGCAAGCGTTGGGCCGCTGCCCGGTGGCGGTCGGAGACATCGACTTTCTGTTTTCGAGCAGCTTCAAGTGGTTGATGAGCACCCATGGCGTTGGCGTGACATACGTCTCGCCTCGTCTGCGGGAGCGCCTGGAGCCGCGTGGCATCGGGTGGTACTCGGTGCCGGACTGCTTTACAGGCGATCGCTTCGATCGCTACGTGCTGAAGGAGGGGGCAGCCTGCCTCACGGCTGGCATGCCGAACTTTCCTGCGCTCTACGCGCTCCGTGCGAGCCTCCGCTTTCTGATCGATGTTGGTGTTGCGGCGATCAGCGCCCACCTGAGGCCGCTCGTGGCCCGACTGCGAGAGGGCGTTGCTGCGACCGGCGCCTGCATGTTGACGCCGCCGCATCCTGAGCACGCCTCCGGGATCGTCTCGTTCGCGCACTCGAGGCCTGCTGCCGTGCGCGCGGCGCTCGAGCAGCGGGGCATCGTCGTCTGGGCGGGTGATGGCCGCGTACGAGCATCGGTCCATCTCTACAATGACGAGAACGATATCGACGCGTGTGTGGGCTCGTTGAAGGGGCTTATTGAAAGGGCTCCTCGCCGGGGAATGCCATGAGTGACGTGCACGGGCTCGGCCTGCTGGCAGTGATTGCGGGTGGCGTGTGCCAGGGCGGCTTCATGCTGCCCATGAAATGGACCCGGCAATGGGCCTGGGAGAATACCTGGCTGGTGTTTGCGTCGACGGCCTATCTGCTCTTGCCGTGGCTGGTGGTGTTGGTGGCCGTTCCGGCGGTCTTTCAGGTATACGCGCAAGCACCGACCGCAAGCGTCTTGCTGATTCTGCTCTTTGGCCTGGGGTGGGGAACGGGGGCGGTCACCTTCGGCTTGGGGGTCACGGCCCTTGGGATGGCGTTGGGATTTGCGGTGATTCTCGGCGTTGCCGCGACGGTTGGCGCGTTGGTTCCCTTGCTGCTATTTCAGTACCGCCCGTCGCCCATCGGCCTGCTCCTCACGTTGATCTCGCTTGCCGTCATGCTCGCCGGCGTCGTGGTCTGCTCGTTCGCGGGCCGTTGGCAGCACGGAACGGAAGCGACCGAGGACCGGCGCTATCTGCGAGGTCTCGCCCTGTGCGTTGCGTCCGGGCTCCTCTCCGCTTGCGGGAATATCGGCTTTGCCTTCGGCACAGATCTCATCGATGCGTTTCGGGAACGCGGCGTGTCGCAGAATTGGGCGGCCATGCCGGTGTGGTCGCTGCTCACCTCGGCAATGTTCTTGTGCAACGCCGGCTACGCTGGTTGGCTGCTCGCGAAGAACCGAACGGTAGGTAATTTTCGCCTCGCCCGAACGGGGGCGTACTACCTCTACGGCGCCTTGATGGGGGCCGTCTGGATTGGAGGGTTCGTCTTCTATGGCGCCGGCGCCCTCCGGATGGGCGCGCTCGGACCGTCGTTGGGGTGGGCCATCCTGATGAGCGTGATGGTCGCAACCGCGAACCTTCTTGGCTTAATGACGGGAGAGTGGCGCGATGCTCCACGCGCGTCTACGAGGCGGCTGTACGGCGGCCTGCTGCTCCTGCTGGTCGCCATCGCGGGTCTGGGCTGTGCGAACTATACTGGATAGCCATGATCCAGGACTACGACTGGGCAGATGAGGTGCTACACGCGCGGATCGGGCGGGACGAGAAATGAAGCGAAGAATGAGCAAGACGCTCCGGTTGTCCCTTCTCCTGTTTGCGATGAGCATCGTTCCAGCGGCAGCACGTCGCGCAGACACCGGCAGCGGTTCGCACGGCACAGCGCCCGCAGGTGACGCGGCCTTCCAAGCCACAACCGCCGCTCCCGGGAGCGCTGTCGCCTTCGAGCCCTACACGGAAACGATTCCGGACACGAACGTCAGCTTCGACATGGTCCCTGTCCCGGGCGGCCGCTTCACGATAGGGAGCCCGGCCAACGAGCCTGGCCGGGGCGAAGATGAGGGGCCACAGGCCGAGGTCAGAATCGAGCCGTTCTGGATGGGCAAACATGAAGTGACGTGGGACGAGTTCGACCGCTACAGGTTCGCGAAGCGCCTGCCGGGAGCGGGCTCGGCGGCGGACCCGGCGTCCACGACCGCCGACGCGGTGTCGAAGCCCACCCCGCCGTATGTGGACGAGTCGTGGGGCTTCGGCAAGGGGAAGCAGCCGGCGATCGGCATGACCTGGCACGCGGCCGCGGAATACTGCCGCTGGCTGTCAGCCAGGACTGGACGCACGTATCGCCTGCCGACAGAAGCGGAATGGGAACACGCTGCGCGCGCGGGCACGACGACGCCCTGGTCGTCGGGGCCGGAGGAGAGCTCGCTAGCCGATGTAGCATGGTATGCCGCGAACGCGGACGGGGCGCCACACAAGGTGGGCACAAAGAAGCCGAACCCGTTCGGCCTTTACGACATGCACGGCAACGTTGCGGAGTGGATACTGGATCAATATGACGCTGCACGCTATGCCTCGCTTGCCAAGCAGCGGGAGCGCGCGGGCCCGAACGGGCTGATCAATCCCGTGTTCGTACCGAGCGATGCTCGCTACCCGCACGTCGTACGCGGCGGATCGTTCGAGGATGATGCGGCGCACATCCGGAGCGCCGCACGCCGCAGCTCAGAACCGGCCTGGAGTCGCCAAGATCCACAGCTCCCTCAGAGTATCTGGTGGCACACGGACGCGATCTTCGTCGGCTTTCGCGTCGTCCGCGCAGTGGAGGAGCAGTCCGACTTGAAAGATTTCAAGTCCGCGATCACTGAGGATAGCCCGGATATGAAGAGGTAGACGGCGGCGTCGGGCCGCGTGCCACGACGTGCGATAGACGCGAGAGTTGGAGGAAGCAGATGACACGTGAGCAACACGATCGCCGTGAGACCAGGTTGTCCCGACGAACCTTCCTGCGCACCGCCACAACGGCTGCCGCCGGAGCGGCCGTGGCCGTGCGGCGCGACCTCATTCCAGGTCTGTACGCAGCGGGGAGTGACGAAATCCGCGTCGGATTGATCGGCTGCGGCGGACGCGGCACCGGCGCAGCCATGAACGTGCTGGCAGCCGCCGAAGGCGTGAAGCTGATCGCCCTCGCGGACGTGTTCGAGGACCGGCTGGAGCGGTCGCGCGCCGTGCTCACCGAGAAGGCCCCCGCGAGCAAGATGGACGTCAAAGACGATCATGTGTTCGTGGGGCTCGACGCCTACCAGAAGCTGTTGGCCACCGACGTCAACTACGTCATCCTTGCGACACCGCCCGGCTTCCGTCCCTTGCATATCGCGGCGGCCGTGGCCGCCGGCAAATATGTCTTTGCGGAGAAGCCGGTATGCGTTGACGTCGCTGGCGCGAAGGCGAACCTCGAGAGCGTCGCGGAGATCGACAAGAAGGGGCTCGGCCTGGTGGCCGGCACGCAGTATCGCCATTTCGTGCCGTACGTCGAGGCGCTGACGCGCATTCAGGATGGCGCCATTGGCAAGCTCGTGGCTGGCCGCTGCTACTACAACACCGGCGAGCTGTGGAGCTATCCGCGCGAGTCACAGTGGACGGATCTCGAATATCAGCTTCGTAACTGGTACTACTACACGTACCTGTCGGGCGATCACCTCGTCGAACAGGCCGTGCACAACGTCGATGCGATGGTGTGGGCGTTCGGCACGCCTGTCGCCGCGGTCGCGCTCGGCGGCCGCCAGGTACGCACGGACCCGCTGTTCGGCCACATCTACGATCACTTCGCGGTCGATTACGAATTCGGGGATGGGGCGCACTGCATGCTGATGTGCCGGCAGCAGGATGGTACCGACAAGAAAGTGGCGAACGAATTCGTCGGCACGAGGGGCACGGCGTTCGTCCTGCCGAATTACTACATCACCGGCGAACAGCCGTGGAAGCTCGAAGATTCCGTGAGCACGGACCTGGGCAACGCGTACGTCCAGGAGCACGCAGACTTCATCAACAGCATCCGCGCCGGCAAGCCACTGAACGAGCTGCAGCAGGTAACCGAAAGCAGCGTGGCCGCGATCCTTGGCCGCGAAGCGGCGTACACGGGCCAGGCACTGACCTGGACGGAGCTCATGGCCTCCACGCAATCGCTCATGCCCGCCAGCCTGGAATGGGGCTCGATGCCGGTACCGTCCGTCCCGATGCCGGGGCAGACCGAGCTGCAGTCTTCCGCGTTGATTGGAAAGCCGTAACAGCAATCCCCTCTCCCCCGCGTGCGGGGAGAGGGGATTGCTTGGTCCGAGCTACTCCAGATACGTCGTCGTAATTCCGAACAGCAGTACTTAGGTAGGGGCGCCTCGCCGAGGCATCCACACGGGCCTCGCCACAGGATCTGCCCCTGTTGAAGCGAAGTGATAATGTCCCCTCGCGAGCGAAATAGAAATGTCCCCTAA
>WHTT01000083.1:270-27242 GCA_009377605.1 Luteitalea sp. | reverse complement strand
GTTGCGGCCGAGACGGTAAGTGTCAACCGGACAGCAGTGGGACAGCCCCCGTTTTCCACCATGCGAAAAACGGGGGCTGTCACCGTTTTCCTGCTCGTCGTCTCGCTCGCGCTCGTGACGGTCGCGTCAGCCGAGGATGACGGCTGGCTCCGCCCCAAGACGGAGGACGACGCGCTAATCTGGGGACGGCGTGACGGCTTAATCTTTGGTTTGCCCTCGCCCGGTGGCCTGCGGGGGCCGCGCGGGCTTATTCGTGTTGGCGTGCTGGGTGAGGATGGCGAGCCGGAGCTGATCAATTTCATCGCCATCGAGCCGGTCGTGAAAGGCGCCGGCAGGCGCGCCAGCCGCATGGCGTTCAGCGAGCTCGAGATGAGTACGCTGGACCCGAGGCAGCGGGGCAAGCGGCTCTGGACGGACGACTGGGCGGGCGAGCTCACAACGCTACCGGCCAAGCCAGAGCCGATCCAGCAGCTCAGCGTGCGGATCGACGTGGAGCGGTTCACGGCAAATGGCGCGCACGTGTTCGTCACCGCGAGGATGTCGAGCGATCGCCCGCACGAGCTGGAGCTGATCGTGCACCACCACGACGACAGCGCCCCGATCGAGGAGTTGACGGTGACAGCAACGATGGGCAACTACGAACGGCTCCGACGATTGTGGCTCCGCGACCGTCTGGTCGACAGCCGCGAGCTATACGCGGGGTATACGGGCGACGGCTTCATCGACCGCGAGAACTATCCGCGTGACGAGATGCTGACCTACGGCGATGGTGACGCGTTGGTGCTCGCGACCACGAATGAAGAGGAGCCTGCAAGCGTCAAAGTGTCGGCCAAGCCGTGGTGGACGTACAAATCCATCAAGCTGACCCAATACTGGCGCGTGCCGGCATGGCACATCCAACCGGATCTGCGGGTCAAGGTCAACGGGCGCCGCGTGTACTGGAATTCGACCGACCCCATTCCCGGCGGCCCGTCATTCGAGAACTTCGAGGTGCGTCAGCGCTATGTGCCCGACCAGGTGTTCATCTTCGGGCTCACGCCCACCTCGCCGCGGGACTTCGTCCCGGCCATCCCCAGGCTGGCGTCACGGACGCAGGAGAGATAAGGAGCTTACATGCGACACAGTACGCTTGTTGTCAGTTGTGCCCTGGGCCTGATCTTCGCCACCGAAGCGCCCGCGCGCGCGCAAGGCGAAGACTCCGACCTGGCCCGCCTGCCCGCGCTCAAGAGCTACACCATCGAACGGTTGTCGTCGTACGACCGCACGGGAGCGAACGACGATGGCCAGTGGAAGAACCAGGTGAAGGCAGGGGAGACGCGCGCCCTCGGCGAGCTGACTGGGCCCGGCATCATCACCCACATTTGGTTCACCATCGCCACGCCGGAGCACTATCACCTGAAGAAGATCGTGCTGCGTATGTACTGGGACGACGATCCGCTGCCAGCCGTGGAGGCGCCCGTCGGCGACTTCTTCGGCTTGGGGCTGGGCGAGTACTTCTTGTACGAGTCTGGGCCGCTGTCGGTTGGATCGCAGAAGGCGCTGAACAGCTACTTTCCCATGCCGTTCCGGAAGTCAGCGCGTATTACGATCACGAACGAGGGCAGCCAGCCGATCGATGCGTTCTATTTCAATGTCGACTGGCAGAAGCACCAGAGCCTCCCGGACGACCTGGCGTACTTCTACGCCGAGTATCGACAAGCCACGCCCACCCCGGGCTGGACGACCGACTGGAAGCTCAACGGCGATCCGAAGATCAACGATCACCGCAATCCTGATGGCAAGGACAACTACGTCATCCTCGAGACGGAGGGGCGCGGTCACTATGTTGGCGTGACCCACAGCATTCTGCAGAACCAGGGCGACTGGTGGGGCGAAGGTGACGAGATGATGTTCATCGATGACAAGGCAAAGCCGAGCATCATCGGCACCGGCTCAGAGGATTACTACCTGGGTGCCTGGTGCTACGGCGGCTGCGGGATCTCGCCCTTTGGTACGTCCTATCCAACGTTCGCCTACAAACAGTACGGCAATCCCGTCAACGGCGGAGACCATCGAGGCTCCAAATGGATGGTCTATCGGTTCCATCTCGATTCACCGGTGCCGTTCGAGAACTACTTCAAGATGACCATCGAGCACGGCCATGCGAATCACCGCTCGGACAACTTCTACACCGTGGCTTATTGGTATCAACAGGGGCCGCACAAGTTGCGCAAGCCGCTGCCGCCGGTCGAAGAGCGCCTGCCGCAGATGGTAAACGTCGACGGGCCGACCGTGGGCAAGCCGTAGCCACGCTCTCAATCAGGGCTCTCTACAATCGACAGTAGCGCAGGCCTTTACTCAAGCCCAGAACTCGCCTGAATCAACGGCCGTAGCGCAGGCCTTTAGGCCTGCCAACGCCGGAATGGGCAGGCCTGAAGGCCTGCGCTACGGCCATCACTTCCACCTACCGACGCCTGAAGATGGAGAGCGCGTTCTTCAGCGAGGCATCCTGCTCGTCGCGCGCCGACAACCGCTCGTACATCGCAAGATGACGCTCGGCCGCCGTGGTGTCGCCAAGCGCACGATACGCCCGCACGAGCAGATAGTGCGCTGAGGCATCGTCGTTCGTCGAGCCAACGTACGTCGCGAGCGCTCGAGCGGCGTCGGCCGGCTTGCCCCGCGTGAGGTGGAGCCGGCCCAATTCTCGATGCACCGCGGCGGGCGGATCGGTGAGCTTGAGCGCCCGTGTGAGCGACGTTTCGGCATCGTCAGTCATGCCGAGCACGAGGAAGCTGCGCCCGATGCGGTAGTGCACTTCCGACTCGTCTGGACGAACACGGAGCTCCTGTCGATATTCGTCCAGCGCCTCCTTTGCCCGGCCCTCGCTCATGAGCAGGTTGCCGATAGCGAGATGAACGCTGGCTAGGTCCGGCTTTACGCGCAGCACCTTGCGGTACTCGTCGATGGCCTCATCGACGCGCTCCTGCGCTTCGAGCGACTCCGCCATCACTTGGTGGGCGCGGTACGAATCGGGGTCGATCGTCGAGATCCGCTCGAATGCGCGCTGTGCCCGCTCGCGGGAGTTCGTCGCGGCGAGGTACTGCGCGTCTTCGGCTGACGACGTCTTCGTGGTGGGGAGGGCGGGCGCCGGCAGATCACCGGGCCTCGCCGTGTCCTGCTGTTCGCGCAGTTCATCGATCACCGACGTCAGCTCGACCAACGCGGGCCTGCGCTTCAATGCGATCTCGTACATCGTGAGGGCGTTCTGTGGCTCGCCGCGCAGCAGCCAGATGTCGCCAGACAATTGTGCAATGCGCGCGCCCGCGGGAGCGATCTCGGCAAGCCGCATGACCGCCTCGCGCCCGAGCTGCAGGTAGGCCTGTCCCAGCCCATACCACACGTCCACATCGCGTGGTGCATGTCGCGACGCAATCAGAAAATGGTCGACGGCTTCTCGAGGACGGTCTTGCGCGACATAGCTGTGCGCAAGCCAGGTGTGCGCCAGCGGATCGACAGGTGCGAGGGTGACAGCGCGTTGCAGCAACGGCGTGGCACGCGGAGGGCTGGAGAGCGTTTGATGAGCGATTCCGGAGAAGATCAAGGCGGACACCAGATCGGGATCGATGTCGAGTGCCTTCTCGAACGCGGCCAGCGCCTCCTTCGGCTGTTTGTGGAAAAAGTACGCCAGGCCAAGATTGCTCTGGACGTCGGCTCGTTCTGGTAGCAGACGGGCCAGCGCGGTCAGCTCCTGAATGGCGGTTGCGAAGTCTCCTCGAGCTTGCGCCTCCTTCGCGGCTTCAGCATGCCGAGCCACCTGGGTTGCATCCTGTGCAGCGGCGGGTGAGGCGAGGAGCAGGAGGACCAGGCTCCACCCGGCCGGCAGTCGACGCGCCGAAGAACGACGGCAAGCGCTCACAATCATGATTGTGCGGTAGCGACATCTTTCGTCGGGAGGCGCTCGCGCATCCGTCTAGCGGCCATCACCATGTTTCCGAGCGCCGCGTCGACCTCTTTCCAGCCACGCGTCTTCAATCCGCAGTCGGGATTGACCCAGAGCTGCGCCGCGGGCAGCACCTGCGCGGCGCGCTCCAGGAGGTCTACCATCTCCTCCACGGTCGGTACACGCGGCGAGTGAATATCATAGACACCGGGGCCGATGTCGTTGGGGTAGCGGAACGCCGCGAAATCGTGCAGCAGCTCCATTTTCGACCGAGAAGTCTCGATCGACAACACATCTGCGTCCATTGCCGAGACCGCGTCGAGGATGTCGCCGAACTCGGAGTAGCACATGTGGGTATGCAGCTGCGTTGCGTCGCCGACGCCACTGGTGGCGACACGAAAGGCGTCGACTGCCCAGTCCAGATACGCCTGCCAGTCCCGCTGCCGGAGCGGGAGACCCTCACGAATGGCTGGCTCGTCCACCTGAATAATAGCAATGCTTGCAGACTCGAGGTCCCGTACCTCATCTCTCAGGGCCAAGGCCACCTGCAGGCACGTCTGACTTCGTGCCTGGTCGTCGCGGACGAAGGACCACTGCAGGATCGTCACCGGACCGGTCAGCATGCCCTTCATGGGCTTCTGCGTCAGCGACTGGGCGTACCGCGACCAGTCGACCGTCATCGGCCGTGGACGTGACACGTCGCCGTACAGGATCGGCGGCTTCACGCAGCGGGAGCCATAGCTCTGCACCCATCCGTGCTCCGTGAAGGCAAAGCCGTCGAGCCGCTCACCGAAGTACTCGACCATGTCGCTCCGCTCGAACTCGCCGTGCACGAGCACGTCCAGTCCCAGCGCTTCCTGCCTTTGCACGCTGCGCGCCGTTTCGGTCTTCAGAAACCGATCGTACTCGGCGTCGGGCAATCGCTTGGCTCGCCAGGCCGCTCGCGCCTCTCGAACTTCGCGTGTCTGTGGGAACGACCCGATCGTGGTCGTCGGGAACATCGGGAGGCCGAACCGTCGTTGCTGCACGGCGCGCCGCGCCTGGAAGGGGGAGCTCCGGCGGCGCATCGCGCCGTCCACCGCGGCGGTCCGTTGCCGCACCTCTGGATTTCGCGTTCGAGCGGAGTGACGCCGGCTCGCAAGAGCGGTTCGCGCGGTGTCGAAGGCGGCGCCGCGCGGCGACGGCGATCGCGCCGCATCGGCAACCGCACGGATTTCTGCGAGCTTCTGGTGCGCGAACGCGAGCCAGCTGACGAGCTCCTCGTCGAGCGACCGCTCGGCTGCGAGGTCGAGCGGCACGTGCAGCAGGGAGCAAGACGAGGCCACGAACACGCGATCTGGCCCGAGCGCTGACACCGCCTGGTGCACCATCGCGTGCGCGTTGTCGAGATCGGTGCGCCAGATGTTCCGCCCGTCGACCACGCCGACCGAGAGCACGGTCTCCGGGCGCACGTGCGGCAGCACCTGCGCCAATTGCTCCGGCGCCCGCACGAGGTCGAGATGCAGGCCGTCGACTGCACTCTCCGTCACGAGCGGCAGGTTCTCGGCCAGGGCGCCGAAGTAGGTGGTCACCAGTAGACGTGGACGATGCGGCACCGCGGCCAGCCGAGCAAGGGCGCGCCGATAGGCGTCCTGCTCTGGCGCCTGTAGATCAAGGACGAGACAAGGCTCGTCGATCTGCACCCAGCGCACCTCGTGCTTGGCGAGCAGGGCGAGGAGCTCGTCGTAGATGGGCAGGAGCGCATCGAGGAAATCGAGAGGCCGCAGGTCCGTCGAAGCCTCCGGAGCCAGCTTCGACAGGCGCAGGAACGTGACGGGGCCCGGGATGACCGGCCGCGGATCCGCGCCCAGCGCGCGCGCTTCATCGAGCTCCCCCAGCAGCTTCGAGGCATCGAGACGAAACGACTGGTCGGCCGCGAGCTCCGGCACGATGTAGTGGTAGTTCGTGTCGAACCACTTCGTCATCTCGAGCGCTGACAGATCAACGCCTGCGTCGCGGTCTTGCAGGCCACGCGCCATCGCGAAGTACCGCGCGAGCGGATCGCTGATCGCCGTGAAACGCGCCGGCACCGCGCCAGCCGCCACGGCCATGTCCAGCATGTGATCGTAGAGCGAGAAGTCGTTGCACGGCAGTTGGTCGAGCCCGGCGTCCCGCATCGCCGTCCAGTGGCGCCGGCGGAGGTCGGCCGCCGTGGCACGCAGCGCCTCGCTGGACGTCCGCTTCGCCCAATGGCCCTCGACGGCCTTTTTCAACTCGCGGTTGAGGCCCACGCGGGGATAGCCCAAACAGGTCGCTAAAACCGACATCGACGGCATCCTTTCTGGATCGTCCGTTCCGACCAGGAATACGCTCTCCGAAGCTCGCGGCTGCGGCTGACGCTCGTAACTTTCTTGCGAGGAGCTCGCGAAACATTCATGAGCGCGATCCGCGTCACCCAACAGAATCAGCGTTTGCCACTGGCGCAGACTTTGCTGTGTTGCGGGTAGTGGAGAACGAGGTGACGTACCGAATTCACCGCGCGACGAGCGCGGACGAAGTTGTTTTCACGCTGAGCGGCGAAATGGACAAGGATCATGTGGCCGGATTGCAGGCACTCCTGGCGAGCGAGACCACTCGACGCGTCGTGCTCGACCTGGTAGACGTCATGCTGGTCGATCGGGACGCCGTGAGATTTCTCGCGCGAGCCGAAGCGGCAGGTGCTATCCTCCTGAACTGTCCCGAGTACGTCCGCAGTTGGATCGCGGCGGAGCAAGGGGGGCCTAGCCACAAGCATTGACGAGCCGCGATTGATGGTCGCGGTCAGGTTCCGGATCGGAGCGTTCAGCCAGCCGTCGGCCGGTGACATGTCCGTTTCGGGCCAATCGACTCTAAAGGAGTTGGCCCCTTGAAGCGGCGTTTGTCGATGTTGAGCGCTTTGATTTTTGACTCCAGCGTCGACGAGGGCATGCCAAGCTTCGCCGCCGCCCCGAAGGGTCCAGACACTCGTCCTTGGGCCTCCGCCAGCGCCGCCTCGATGCTGTCTCTTTCGTGAAGCGCTCGCGCAGGCAACCGAGGAACGGCGACGACCTGCCGCGCTGGTGCACCAGAGAGCCAGCGCTCATCGACGTACAAGCTCTCCTTGTCAGACACGATCACTGCACGCTCGACGATGTTCTGCAGCTCACGAACGTTACCCGGCCAGTGATACGCCTGCAACTGAGCGAGGGTCTTCTTGCTGATGCCGTGTATCCGCTTTCCAGCGCGCTGCGTGTAGCGGTGGACGAAGTATTCCACCAGTAACGGAATGTCCGCCGGACGGTGACGAAGTGGAGGTACCTCGACGGGGAAGACGTTCAACCGATAGAACAGGTCGGTCCGAAGCGAGCCATCGGCCACCGCCCCCTGCAGGTCCCGGTTGGTGGCAGCGATGATGCGTGCGTCCGCCTGAATGGGCCGGCCGCCGCCGACCAGCTCGAACTCGTGCTCCTGGAGCACGCGCAGCAACGCCACCTGTGTCTCGGCGGGCAGCTCGCCCACTTCATCGATGAAGAGCGTCCCCCCTTCGGCCAACTCGAAGCGCCCCTGCCGGCGGTGCACGGCGCCAGTGAACGCGCCCTTCTCGTGACCGAAGAGCTCGGATGCGATCAGAGCGCCTGGGATCGCGGCGCAATTCACACTCACGAACGGACGCGCCGCTCGTGGCGATCGTTTGTGGATGGCACGCGCGACGAGCTCCTTCCCCGTCCCGGTCTCGCCGGTAATGAGCACGGTGGAATCCGTTGGCGCGACCTTGGCGATCTGCAGAAGGAGCGCTCGCAGCGCCGGGGAGGCACCCACGATCTCCTCGAACATCGACGTTTTGTCGATCTCTTCCCGAAGGGCGACGTTCTCCTGTTGGAGTCGATCCTTGAGCGTGCGGATTTCACTCAGTGCCTGCTCGAGCTGCTGCTGAGCCTGCTTCGCCCCGGTCACGCTTCGACGCAGCTCGGCTTCGGTGCGGCTGCGCTCGATCGCGACGCTCGCCAGGTGCGTGATCTGCTCGATGATGTGCTGATGCCGCTCGGTGGGACGCCGGGGCTCGTGGGAGTAGATCGCGAAGGTCCCCAGTACTTGGGCCGTCGAGGAGAAGATCGGTGAAGACCAGCACGCCCGCATGCCAGACGTCAAGGCCAGGTGCCGGTATTCCATCCACAGGGGATCGGTGAGAGTGTCCGCCACGATGACTGGCTCACCGCGGTACGCCGAAGTTCCACAGGAGCCCGCACAAGGGCCGGCCGTAAGTCCGTTCACGGCATCGATGTAGACCTGCGGCAGGTTGGGCGCGGCGCCGTGCCAGAGCTGGTTGGTGACGGGATCCAACAACAGAATCGAAGACGTGGAATCGCCGGAAACCTCATCGACGAGGCGACAAAGCCCGTTGAGAATGTGCTCGAGCGACTCCCCTCTCGCTAGCATCTCGAGACGCCGATTCTCGCCCGTGAGAAGCGCTTCCGCCCACTTCCGATCTTCGATGTCGGTATTCGTTTTGTACCATTTGACAACTCGCCCAGCAGGGTCGTTGGTTTCGTCGGCGCTCACCATGCCTGGACCTCCGGGGCTCGACGACAACAGGGAGGGGTAACGACGACCTGGCCAGCGTATCGGCTTCTCTGAGGAAACGGCAAGGATATGGCTCAGCTTTCGCCTTGACAGCTCAGGTTTCGTCTTGACGACCGAAAATCGCCAGCTCTACTCGTGGGACGCTATCACTAGACACAGCTTCCCTCCAAGCACGCATTCGCGGCCTTGCGACCGGATCGTGCTCGGCTCGTCGTGAACGGCCCATGTGAGCAAAGGGTGTTCGCAGCCGACGAATCGTGGGCGGCTGGCGCTTCGAGCGCGCTATACAGACCGGTTGATCTCAACGGCGCACGCCGCGACCCGTTCGTTGAGCAACGCACGCTCCCGCGCGTTGCGCGTGAGGGAGGCCGCGCGCTCGAACTCTGCACGTGCCTCGTCGAATCGACCGAGCTTGAAGAGCAGGTCGCCGCGCACGCTCGGCAGCAGATGGTAGCTCTTCAGAGACGACACAGCGGTTAGCCCATCGACGATCCTCAGGCCCGCCGCGGGACCGAGCAGCATCGCGAGGGCAACCGCTCGGTTGAGCTCGACGACCGGCGAGGACACCACCTGGGCGAGCGCGCCATAGAGCCCCACGATTCGCGCCCAGTCCGTGTCCTCTGGCGTCGTCGCGCGCGCGTGGCAGGCGGCAATCGCCGCCTGGAGCGCGTACGAACCCAGCGCACCATCCAACGCTTCGGCACGCTCGAGAGCCGTGACGCCGCGCCG
This sequence comes from Luteitalea sp., assembly GCA_009377605.1. Lineage (NCBI taxonomy): Bacteria > Pseudomonadati > Acidobacteriota > Vicinamibacteria > Vicinamibacterales > Vicinamibacteraceae > Luteitalea > Luteitalea sp. Next base: position 18,016 of record WHTT01000083.1, on the reverse strand, counting down.
GATGAAGAGCTGATCCCAGAGGGCGCGGTTTTGATCCAGGAGCAGGATGGGCTCTCCCGATGGCCCCACGCGCGCCCGCGACCGTGACGCCTGGATCTCCATGAGCGCAACCAGACCGTGGACCTCGGGCTCGTCCGGCATCAGCTCGGCCAAGATACGCCCGAGACGTAACGCATCCTCGCAGAGGGCGGGGCGCATCCAGTCTTCACCGGCGGTTGCCGAGTAGCCCTCGTTGAAGATCAGGTAGATCACGCCAAGCACCGACGTGAGACGCGCCGCGAGCTCGTCGCCGCGCGGGACTTCGAAAGGCACTCGTTCCTTGGCGAGGGTCCGCTTGGCCCGGACGATGCGCTGTGCGACGGTTGGTTCCGAGACGAGGAACGCCCGCGCGATCTCCTCCGTCGTCAGACCGCCCAGCAAGCGGAGCGTCAGCGCAACGCGCGCTTCGGTGGAGAGGACCGGGTGGCATGCCGTGAATATCAGCCGCAGGAGATCGTCGCCGACATCATCGTCGAGCGCCGTGTCGAGATCGTGCGCCGGACTCCGTCGACCCGCTTGAAGCTCGTAACCGAGCTCCTCGTGCTTACGCTCCAGCCGGGTATTCCGGCGCAAGAAGTCGATCGCACGATGCTTTGCCGTGGTCATGAGCCAGGCGCCCGGATTCAGCGGGACGCCCGACGCCGGCCATTGCTCGAGCGCGACCAGGAGCGCATCCTGCGCGAGGTCCTCCGCGACGCCGATGTCGCGCACGATCCGTGCGAGACCGGCGATGAGCTTGGCCGATTCAATCCTCCAGACCGCGTCGATGGCGCGATGTGTATCGGTGGTCGTCACGCGTGCTGATCTCACCATCTTCAATCCGCTGTCGCAAGACGAGTGGTCCGGCGGCAACCCTGCAGTATGATGCTTACCTCCGTTTCGTGCCCCCCGAAGAACCCCTATGAAGCAAGCCGGCTATGTCTCGGTCGTCGTCTGTCTCCTGCTCTTGCTGGGGTCTACGCTCAGTGCGCAGTCGGCGGCCGCAACAGTACGCGGGACCGTGCGGGACGGCAGTGGAGCGGTCTTACCGGGTGTCACGGTCACGATCCGATCGCTCGAGACCGGTTCCTCGAGCACCGCAGTGACGGATGGCCAAGGGCGGTTCGAGATCTCCGGACTCGACGCGGGAGACCACGAGATGCGGGCCGAGCTATCCGGCTTTGGCACGTATCAGGAGCTGATCGCCACGGGGCTTGCGGATACACGCACTGTGGACCTGGAGCTGGAGGTTGCGCCGCTCTCCGAGACGGTGACGGTGATGCGTTCGGAAGAGGACCGTGTGGCCATTCCCAACGCCGTATCGGTGATCGAGGGAGATCGCATCCAGGCATTCCAACGACGAGCCTCCCCCGCCGAAGCACTGGCCGGCGTTCCGGGCTTCTTCGTGGAGAACCGCCGCAACTTCAGCCTCTCCGGAGGTGTCCGATTGGCCATTCGTGCACCGCTACCTCGCTTCGGAATGCGAGGCGTGCAGATTGTCCAAGACGATGTGCCGATGACGGTGGCGGACGGGACGACCGAGCCGACCAATATCGATCTCGGCTCGTTGGGGCGGGTCGAGATTCTGCGCGGCCCCAGCTCGGTCCTGTACGGGAATTCTGCGGGCGGCGTCCTCAGCCTTCGTACCGAGCTTCCATCATCAGAACGCCTGACCGTACAGCCGGACATCCAATACGGCAGCTATCGCTACAGGCATCAGCAACTGAAGGTGCACGGCACGTCGGGACGGATGAGCTATCTGGTCAATGCGAGCCGGATGGAGACGGACGGCTTCCGGGATCACAGCCAGACGGAGGTGCGGCGAGTGAACACGGTGATCCGAGCTGCGCTCTCTCCGGACACCGAGCTTCGAGGCGTGTTCAACGTCTACGACTTACCCTTCGGCGAGAGCGCCAGCACTCTGACGCGCGCGGACGCGCGAGACCATCCGACCAGCGTTCGTCCCGAGGCGGTCACGCAAGGCTGGGGCGAATCCACGACGCAGGGACAAGCAGGCTTGACGCTCGAGCACCATTTTGGAGACGGGCACAGGTTCCGCGGAACTGGCTGGGGACTGCTCCGAGACGTCTGGAACCCTATTCCGTTTGGCGTGGTCGACGTGCGGCGTCACGCATCTGGCTTCCGGTCCGAGTACGAAGGCTCGGCTCGCGTCCGATCCGTTCCAGTGCGCTGGACGGCCGGCTTCGATGTCTCTCGGCAGCGGGACGAGCGCGCCGAGTTCGAGAACGATGGCGTTCCGCCCGACGGCGGCCGCACGCGAGTGGGCACCAGGCTGCTCGAACAACGGGAAGGGGTCTTGTCACTGAGCCCGTTCGTGCGGGCGAGCGTGGGACTCGGTCACCGGTGGCACCTGACCGGAGGGGCGCGGTACGACCACTACGATTTCTCTGCGGCCGATCGCTTTCTCGACGACGGCGACCAGTCTGGCGGCCGAACGCTGAGCGCGGTGAGCCCGATGGTGGGTGTTACCTACACGGCGGCGAGCTGGCTCAATCTCTATAGCAGCTTTGCCACCGCGTACCAGACGCCCACGACGGTGGAGCTGTCCAATCGACCATCTGGCACCGGGGGCTTCAACGAGGAGCTCGGTCCCGAGCGACTGCGGAGTTTCGAGATCGGGGCAAGGGGGGCCGTGGTTCCCTGGCGTCTGAGCTTCGAGGCCGCTGGCTACGTCTCGCGCCTCGAGGATGCGCTCGTCCGGTTCGAGCTCCCCGACGAGCGGGCGTTCTTCAGGAATGCCGCCAGGGCCAGGCGCAACGGCATCGAGGCGTCCGTCGAGTGGAAGCCGATGCGGCGTCTGAGGTCGCACGTCTCGTACACGTTTCAGGATTTCGCGCTCGTCCGCTTCGTCGCTCCCGAAGGGGACTTTTCTGGCAAGACAGAACCTGGTGCGCCCCCGCACCAAGTGTCCCTGGGCGGAAGTTACGACACGCCCTTCGGTCTGCACGCGGCCGCGGAGCTCCGCTTCGTGGATGCCTATCCGGTCGACAGCGCGAACACGGTGTCGAACTGGGCCTATCACGTGCTCGATCTGCGATTCGGGCTTGCCCGCAGCTGGAAAGGCACCAGCATCCGCCCGTTCGTGACGATCGACAACGTTTTCAACGAGCGCTATAACTCGTCCGCGATCCCGAACTCCCTTGCCAATCGGTTCTTCGAGCCGGCGGCCGGACGGGAGCTCGCGATCGGCGTCACGATCCGCGCGAAACTCTTCTGACCGACGGGAGCGCCGAACATGATCACACGGTATGCCGACAGAAGCAGTCCTGTTGCGCGCGTGGGGCGTGCTTGTGTCCTGCTGGGGCTCACACTGCTCGCGAGTTGTCGGGCGCAAGAACCTGCCCGCCGTGGGCAGGAGCCGGCTGAAGCGGAGGTGGCGATTGGCGCCGTGACCGACGAGCTGCTTCGGCAAGGTCACCGGGCACAGCCTGCGACCTGGCCGACCTACGGAGGTGACTGGGCACAGACGCGGTACTCGCCACTGGCGGAGATTCGGCGCGAGACCGTGCACCGGCTGCGGCCCGCCTGGATCGCGCAAACCGGCATCGTCGGCTCGTTCGAGAGCACCCCGCTGGTGCTCGGTCGGGAGATGTACATCACGACACCGGCGGAACAGGGCGTGCAGCGCATATTGCGGCTGGACTCCACGACCGGGGAGGTGGCTTGGCAGGTGGAGCTGGCCGGTAAGGCACAGAGCGCCACTGCGGCCACAGAGGATGATCATCTGCCGACGCATTTCGGGCCCAATCGTGGCGTGGCCCTGTACGGAGATCGTGTTTACCTAGGAACGCTGAACGGCACACTCCTCGCACTGGACCGAAAGAGCGGCAAGCAGCTCTTCGAGGTGCAGACGCTGTCGCCGCGTCTCACTGGCGCACCGCTCGCCGCGAACGGCCGCGTCATCCAAGGCCTGTCATGGATCGACCGCGGTGCCGTCCAGGCGTTCGATGCCGAGACCGGGGCGTTGATCTGGACCTGGTACACCATTCCGTCGCCCGACGATGGCGGCTGGTGGGGCGACTGGGTGGAGACGCTTCCCGGCCGTCCGGCGATCAGCCTCGACCGCAATATCGCCGAGGAAAAGGCCAACAGACGCCGGCTGGCGGACGGCTGGAAAACCGGCGGCGCCAGCGCCCCGATGACCCCGACGTTCGATGCGGCGACCGGCCTCGTCTATGTCTCGACCGGCGGGCCGGATCCGACGGCATTTCCACCGCCCGCCGAGCCGCATCCAGGCGACATGCGTTGGACCAACTCGGTTTGCGCGCTTCGTCTCGAAGACGGAAGCGAGGCCTGGTGCTATCAGTTTCTCCCGCACGACATCTGGGGCGCCTCAGGCCCCACGCCACCGATCCTCTTTCCCCTGCAGCACGAGGGGCGCAGCCTCGATGTCGTAGGGAAGCTGACCGGAATGGGCAATCTGTACGTGCTCGCCCGCGATACGGGCGAGCACGTTTCCATGTCGGACAACTACATACCGCTCGACGAGACGCGCGGTGGTCCGTCCGGTGTCAACCTGTTTCGCGGCGGGATGGCCGGGACGTTGTGGTCCCCCGGCGCTTACAGCTTCGACACCGGCTTGGTCTATTCAGCCAATCAGTACGTGCCCGGTTACTTCCAGCCGCGTCGCGAAGCACGAGGGGCTGGCCAATTTGGCAACGTTGCGGCCGTCGATCCCTCGACAGGACGAGTGGTGTGGCAGCAGCGAACCGACCGTCCGCAGGCTGGCGGTGTCCTGGCCACTGCCGGCGGCCTGGTGTTCTCCGGCCGCACGTCCGGCTGGCTCGACGCCTACGACGCGGCTACCGGAAAGCGGATGTGGAGCTTCCGCGTGGGCGCCGGATGCAACTCCGCACCGATGACCTATCGCGTGAACGGCCGGCAGTACGTCGCCCTGTCGTGCGGCGGACACGGCACCCTCGACCCGCAAGGCGGAGACACCGTCATTGCGTTCACGCTCGCGCCCCCGCCGGACTAATCCCAGGTTCGAGGTTCAAGGTTCAAGGTTCAAGGCTAACGGGCTGTCCTACCGACTCAGGACTCGAGCACGAATCACAAACATGTCACGAGGCCGTCGTAGATGGACCGGTCGGTCTCCGGCAGCGTCGCGTACAACGGTGATGGCCCTGCGAGCGCGCTCAGAAGGTCATGAATACTCGTCCCGCGGACGATCGGACTTCTGCAACGCCAGGTCCCAACATCGACAATGATCTTGCCGGTCGAAGGGCTGACCTCTTCGTTGCTGGCGGCGAAGACCCAGACACAACTCCCGATAGTTCCGGTGAGGCCCTCGACGGAACAGCGATACCGAAGGGACTCGATGTTCGTGTACTCCCCTTCGCAGAACGTATCGCCGCAGATGTAGTCGAAATTCTGTTTGAGGTTGTAGATCATCGTGTACCAAGCGTCGATGTCGGCTGGCTCAGTGAGGTAGGCACTGACGTCGACATATTCCGCAACCGGAAGAATGCTCGCGCTCTGCGACCCACCGTCGTCATTCGTAGCCAGTGCGACAGACGGCATACAGAGCGCCACGACCAGAGCCAACGCGAGAAGGAACGAGCGATTGTTCATGGTGTCACCCCTTTCTAGGTAGGGCCGCCTCGCCGAGGCGGCCGTGACGGCGCGCTCGGCGAGCGCGCCCTACTCGAACGCTGCCTGCGGACGGTTCCCCTTTACGCAAGGGTGGGGCCAGCGCAGACGCGAACAGCGGTGAGACCAGAAGTCGTTGCTCCGCCGCGAGATCAGAGCGAGGGATGGAGCAGGGGTCTCTCAGAGGTGAGACGAGCAGCGTGGAAATGCTAACTGCGGTTGACGGCGGGAGCGGTGCGCCAGCACCGAGGGCTACCCTCGCGTCGTGCGAACGTCGACTGGGATCACGAGAGCGTGCTTACCGGTGCGGTCGATTCGATATTGAACGGTCATGCGCGACGTGGGACAGCAGGGCGCATCGCTATCCTGGAATCGCGCGAACTCGCCGCGGATGATATCGGCCTCGATGATACGAACCGCGCCGGCAGAGCCGTCTCGACCAGTCGTCATCGGCTGGGGCGACAGCGTGCCGGCGAAGCGGCCCTGGACAAAGACGAACATCTGAAAGTGGGTCGGCTGGCACGCCTCGTCTGCAGCGGTCATGCCGGCGAGGAGCTCGACGTCGCCACGGGTCAGCTCGCGATCGAGGTGGCTGTAGGGAGTCCATCCCTCTTCTTCGAGCGTGCGATGCGCGGGACTCTCACCGCGCGTAATCCCACAACGCGCGCGCAGCGCGTCACCATCCTCGCCACGCGGCGGAGCAGCAGCCGGCAGTCGATCGGCGTCGTTCCAGTTCGTCAACGGCTGATCGAGCCAATTCGTGCCGGCCGCGCCTTGGCGGGCAACGGCTGGCGAGGTCAGGAGCACGGCCAATCCTGCAATCAGGCAGCGGACGACCGGTTGGAATCCCACGAATTGGTGCGTCGAGCCTGCCGTCCATCGAGAAAGCTTCTTCCGCATGGACCCAGGCTACCTCGGTTTGCACGATTGGCGAAAGTAGGGACGCCTCGGCGAGGCGTCCCTACCGCCACCATGGTAGGGCACGTTGGGCTCGCCGACCGGCCGACGCGGTCGGCTCGCCCCTCATGCCGCCCCGGCTCCGCCGGTGCGAGCAAGTGCGCCGAACGCGGCGCGGCGGACTAGAATGAGCGCACCAGAATCGCCACCGGGCCCATCGTCGAACATCCTTTCCAGGAGGTGCGCGTGCTCCCGTCCACCCCGATCTCCGCGCCTGACCGGCAGCTCCCGCTCGACGCCCTGCGCGGGTTTGCGTTGCTCGGCATCCTGATGATGAACATCCGGATGTTCTCGATGCCGTTTGCTGCGTACTTCAATCCAACGGCCTACGGCAGTCTCGATGGCCTGAACTACTGGGTCTGGTTCGTGGGCCACGTGTTCTTCGACCAGAAGTTCATGACCATCTTCTCGATGCTCTTCGGCGCGGGCATTGTCTTGATGACCGGTCGGGCAGAAGCACGCGGCGACGGGCCGGCCATGCGGCACTATCGCCGCATGTGCTGGCTGCTCGTCTTCGGACTCGTCCATGCGTATGGTCTCTGGTCCGGCGACATCCTCGTGCTGTATGCACTCTGCGGCGCCTGGGTCTTCCTACTGCGCCGCCGTTCGCCGCGGACGCTCTTGGTCCTGGGCGCCCTTGTCCTGGCGATCGGATCGCTGCTCTCGGTTGGTGCATACGCCGGCATGCAGTATCTGCCGCCAGAGGAGGTGGCGGGAATAGAGCGTGAGCTGGGGAACCCCCAGCCCGAGGACATCGCGCGAGAGCTCGCGGCCTACCGGAGCGGCTGGTGGGGCCAGATGCCGGACCGTGCCAAGCGGTCGCTCGAGTTTCACCTACAGGTGTTTTGGCTGTGGGGCCTGTGGCGCGCCGGCGGTCTGATGCTGGTCGGGATGGCGTTGTTCAAGCTTGGCGTCTTTTCGGGCAGGAGTCGCCCGCAGCTTTACGTCGCCTTCGTGGCCAGCGGCGCACTTATCGGACTCCCGCTCGTCCTCGCGAGCGTGCACGATATCGAGCTCTACGACTGGGGCTCCTTACGCGCATTCTTCGTCGACAGTCAGTGGAACTACTGGGGGAGCGTGTTCGTCAGTCTCGGCTACGTGGGACTCGTCATGCTGGTCGTGACACGGGGGATTCTCGCTCCGCTGGTGGCGAGGCTGGCAGCGGTCGGACGCATGGCGCTCACGAACTACCTCCTGCACACGCTCATCTGCACGACGGTGTTCTACGGTCACGGTCTCGGGTACTTCGGCTACTTCTCCAGGACAGACCAGGCGCTCCTCGTCGTCGCCATATGGCTGATCCAGCTGGTTGTGTCGCCACTATGGCTCCGGCGCTTCGAGTTCGGTCCCTTCGAGTGGCTCTGGCGCGCGCTGACATACGGCCAGGCACCACCGTTTCGGCGTGCGCCCAGCCAGGTGGCGACAGGCGTGGCGTGAAGCGCGCTGCGGACTCGTGTGCGTGGTCACGTGGGGCGAGGTCAATGCTCCAGTCGAGGGAAGGTGCGTTTCAACGCTGTTGGCGTCGCGCCAAGGATTCGCCGCATGCATCGAGCCATGTGACTCTGATGCGCGAAGCCCGTTTCGACGGCCACCTGGCTAGCAGGCCTGTCCCCGCGGAGGAGCAGCGATTTCGCTCGTTCCACCCGGCGCTGGACGATGTACTCGTGCGCGGGAAGTCCCAAGGAACGCTTGAACAATGTCTTGAAGTGCGATGAGCTGAGTCCCGCGACTCCTGCCAACCGCTCGAGAGACAGGTCGTATTCCAGATGCTCTTCGATGTACTCGGTCACGCGTCGAAGTTGCGGCTTTGACAGGCCGCGGTTCGATGTCAGCGCCGCCGGATAGCGGCCCAGCAAGTGGATGGCAAGCGCGAGTCCGACGCTTTCCGCGTAAATGAGGCCGCCTGGGTAGCCGGCCGCGTGTTCCGCCTCGAGCGCCCACGCGAGGTGCTCGATCTGCGCGTCCCTGACTTGGTGCCGCGGCTCGAGGCCCGCTCGGTCTGGATCGATGCCGATGTCCTCAGCCGTGCGACGTAACAGTGATGGTGTGACCTGCAAAACGATGGACGTGTTCGAGTCCTCTTCGTACCACTCGTCCGACACGCCAGCCGGCATGATGTCGACATCCCCTCGCGTGTAGACGAATCGATCGACCCGGCACGTCCCGCGAACAGGCGGTCCGGCGTGCACCTTGATCCGATGTTCCGGCAAAGCCTTCAGCTCGACCATACCCGGCGCTGTCGTGCGCACGTCAACGCGTAGCCCGATTCGCTGTCGTGGCTCCTCCCACAATCGACCGAGACCAGAAGCGGCTCCGGCAGGATTGGACGTCACGGCCGCCGGATTCTGAGTACCCATCGTTCAGGCTCCTTCACCTGACTATCCGACGCTTCGTCTGCCGTGAGGGTTCCCGCCTGCCCGGGTTGGCTTCTCGTCCGAACGTGCTCGCAGTCGTCCGTTCGTGCGCGACAGCTGATGTGTCCTCGAGTACTCCTGTTATCAGAACAGAGGACTGAATGGGCAAATACGCAGGCAAGAAGGCGGTTGTGACCGGCGGGACGCACGGCATGGGCCTGGCCGTCGTGAAGATGCTGGTTGCGCTCTAATCTCGCGGCGCACATTCGACGGAGATTCATGATGACAGGCAAACTGACGGTTTCGGTTATCGGCCTGGGAACGATGGGCACAACACTCGCGCGGCTCCTGCTCGGCGGCGGCTACCGCGTCACCGTGTGGAACCGAACGCGGAGAAAGGCCGATGTTCTGGTCGAAGAGGGCACGGTCGCGCCGCCCAGCGCCGCAGCCGCCATTGCGGCCAGCGACGTCGTGATCGTGTGCGTGTATGACTACAAGGCAGCCAACGAGATTCTCGCGACGAAGGAGGTGGAGGCGGCGCTCGCCGGGCGAGTGATCGTTCAACTGACGACGGGCAGTCCCCAGGAGGCGCGAGACGGCGAGCTCTGGGCCCGCCGGCACCATGCCGATTACGTCGACGGCGCGATCCAGGCAGCGCCGAGCCAGATGGCAAGGCCGGACACGACCATCCTGGTGTCTGGTGCGGAGTCGGCGTACCGCCGAAGTGAACCGGTGTTGAGCGTTTTTGGTGGCAACGTGAAATATCTCGGCGAGCCGGTCGGCGCAGCCTCCACGATGGATCTGGCGACGCTGTCGTATGTCTATGGCGCTGCGCTGGGATTCTTCCACGGCGCGCGCATCGCCGAATCAGAGGGTTTCCGGGTGGATCACTACGGAGGGCTGGTCGCCGAGATTTCTCCCTCGTTCGGGGAGTTCTTCAGACACGAGGGTGCGGTGATTCAGTCGGGAGACTATCGGGTATCCGAAAGTCCCTTGAAGATCTCCGTCGAAGCCACGGAACGGCTGGCGCAGGCGGCGCGTGACGGCGGACTCAACGCCGAGCTTCCAGAGTTTGCGGCGCGGCTGTTCAAGAGAGCGCTCGCGGCCGGCTACGGGGATCAGGAAGTCGCAGCGTTCATCAAGGTCCTGCGCGCGAGCGGAAGCGACAGCCGTGAGCACCCGGCGCATGAGCGGGAGCACGTCGGGTCGCCCGTGAGCCACGGAAAGGGAGGCTGCGCGATGAAGCCGAGGGTGTCTCGAGCCGGTCCTCTCGCAAGTGAGCGGATGGGTGATGGAGGACGTAAAACGGATCAATGATGGCCGACTGGTCGGCGACGAGTCGGCGCTCGCAACGGTCGACGCGCACTATGGCGCCTTTCGATGTCTGATGGACCTCTGCAAGGAGCGTGGGATCAGTCAGGTTGTGCCGAACGCGTTCGACCAACTGTTCCGGGCGGCGATCAAGGCTGGACATGCACAAGATGACTTCGCCGTTCTGAGCAAGTTCATGCGAGCAGACGGGGAGTCCACCGTGGGAGGTCTCGAGAAGCCCGTGGCGACCTGAGGCCCAGACGTGGCGTGCGCTTGCGAATGGGGGGCGCGTGCGGCTATGCTGCGTGCTGGCGCGTCAGGGCGCCGCCGTGTCCGCGGGAAGGACCGCGTCCACCTGAGTCGACCCGTACAACTCACGCTTCGATGAACTCTTTTCTGCCCGAGCGAGCGGACACCGGGCCTCGACGGCTGATGCCATATGTGCGCAGCCCGGAAAGGAGCTCATCGTGCCCCGCAACGCTCTACCCGTTCGCAAGCTCCGAGAACAGCCGGATCTCGATCAACTGAAGCGACAGACCAAGGAGCTGCTGGCCGCCTTTCAGGCTGGCGAGCCTTCTGCGGTTGCCGAGGTGAGCTTGCACTATCGCGGCGCAGATGCGTCCACCTTCGCGCTGCACGACTCCCAGCTGGTGCTCGCGCGCGCACACGGCTTCGACAGTTGGCCGAAGCTGAAGGCGTACGTGGACGGTGTCACAGTTGGCCACGTGTGCGAAGCCATCGAGCGCGGAGATCTTCCAGCGGTACGGGAAATGCTCCGCCGGCGGCCGGAGCTGGTCGACCTGGAATGGCCCGGGCATGGCGAGACCAGACGGTTGCACGTGGCCGTGCTGCGCCGCGACCCGCTCGCGGTGCAGCTGCTGATGGAGCACAGCGCAGATGCCCGGCGGGGCATCTGGCCGCACCGCGACGCCACCAGCCCCGTCTAGATCCTCCAACACCGCCTGGCCGGCGTCGGACGCAACTGCCTTCCCTTCAGCTGCTCCGGCGTCCGTGTTCAGCGTGGCCTCGTCGACATGGAGCACCACCTGATAGCGATCGCCTGCCGTCCCGCGATCCAGGTCACTCGCCAGCGCACTCTCGGCGAGGAGCCCGAGGGCATCCGCGCGGCGCTGGGCGGTGGTGACCTCCGCCGTGGCATCGTCGCGCGGGTCGGCCGCGCTCTCGCGGAACAGCCGGTCGCCTCGAGCGCCCGTTGCACCACGGCCCCGAGCTCCGGTGTGAGCCGGCCGCGGATCACCAACATGCCGTCCTCATCCACCCAGGTCTGGAGATATCTCTGCTGATGGCGCCGGGCGGTCTCGCGCGCTTCGTCCAGTCGATCGGCGCGGCGCCACGCGCGGGCCAACCGCTCCACATGCGCGGCGGTGCCGTCCTGCGCGGCGCCCAGGGGCCGGCTCTCATTGTCAGGTGTCGCGATCCTCGTCAGCGCCCGCACTTTTGAATAGGAGATCTCGCCCCGCTCCATCGCGGCACTGATGAGGGGCAACCTCGCCAGCGCCCGCGCCACGCGCACCTTCTCGCGCGCCGCGCCGGGGGCGAGACCGATCCGCCAACTGAGCCAGTGCGCACAGGACCGGCAGCCGCCGTCGTTGCAGCAGGCACGTTCATCGAACTGGCGGATCAGGACGAGCAGCTCATAGGTCGCCGCCTGAATGCGGGCGGACAACTCGGCGATCGCATCGCCCAGGCGTGCGATCTCCTCCTCGGACATCGGCATCCGGGGTTGGAGGCGCGGCTCGATGATCGCGGCATCCGAAGTCGCATGCACTGATGCTTTGAGATTCATGCACCATCATAACCCCCTATATTTACGACCTCGTGTACGCTTTCAGGTGCCACGAAATCGGTCCGACGGTCTTCGCGACCTTCGCTGGACCGTCGACAGCCGCCACAGGGGCCGTATGAGCCTTCAGGAGGCATCCTGACCCTAGGTTCTCACTGCGACGCACTCGTCAAAAAAAACCTGTCAAGCAAAAAGTGGGTACAGACCGGGGACATAGGTGACACTTCAGACCGCCGGGAACATGGGTGACAGTTGACACCACGGCGTCGATCGGTATGATTAGCAGACATATTAAGTCGTCTAAGTATGGGACGTCACGATTCACTTCAAGGCGCTCTGCCGCTCCTCGTGTTGAAGATCCTGCTCCGGCGCGGTCCGCTGCATGGCTACGGCATCACGCTGCAGATCGAGACGATGTCGAAGGATGTCCTCCGAGTCGAAGAAGGCTCGCTCTACCCGGCCCTTCATCGGATGGAGGAGGCCGGCTGGATCAAGGCACGGTGGGCGGTGACGGAGCACAACCGTCGCGTACGCATGTACGAGGTGACCGCGGCCGGGCGCAGACAGCTCGAGCTCGAGGAAGGCCGCTGGCGCGCCGTGACCGGGGCCGTCGGACACATTCTCAAGCACGCCTAGGAGGTCCCGATGTCCTGGCTCTCGCGGCTGGCGAATGTCTTCCGGACGTCGAAGGTAGAGCGGGATCTGGATGACGAGCTGCGGTTCCACATCGAGGCACGCATCGACCAGGGAGTCGCGGAAGGCCTGACGCGCCAGGCAGCCGAGCAAGAAGTGATGCGCCAGTTCGGGGGCCAACTGCGGTTGCGTGAGCAAAGTCGTGACGTCAAGCTGCTGCCTTGGCTCGATTCGCTCGTCAAGGACCTGCGGTTCGGCGCGCGCATGCTGCGGAAGGACGCCGTGGTCACCGGCGCCGCGGTCATATCGCTCGCGCTGGCAATTGGGGCGTGCACGGCGGCCTTCTCGCTCATCGATGCGCTGATCCTGCGGCCTCTGCCGGTACGCGCACCGGAGCGCTTGATCTACCTAGCATTCCCTACATACGACCCCGCCTGGCCCGAAGGCGACACTTTCAGCTACCCGTTCTTCGAACGCTTCCGCGAGAAGGCCCGCGCGCAAGCAGACCTGTTCGCGATGTTGCAGGCTCGACGCACGCGACCAGTCGTATTCCCGGACGCCGGCGGACAGATTGAAAACGTTCGGACGCAGTTTCTCTCGGGCGATGCGTTCGACATTCTCGGTGTGCGACCCGCCGTGGGCCGGTTGATTGCACCTTTCGACGATGTGGAGCCCGGCAACCATCCGGTGGCGGTGCTGAGTCACCCGTTCTGGATGCGGCGCTTCGCGGGTGACCCGCCTGTTGTCGGTCGTTCCTTCACCTTTGACGGCCGCCCCTTCGAGATCATCGGCGTGGCAGATCGGACGTTCACCGGCGTCGAACCGGGCCGCCTCGACGATCTGTGGGTGCCGAACATGATGTGGGACGTGGAGGAGCTCGTAGATCCGGACTCGAGATGGCTTCGTATCCTCGGCCGCCTGAAGCCGGGTGTAGAAGCGGAGCAAGTTCGCAGCATTCTGCAGCCGACGTTTACGAGCCTCCGCCGTGAACGAGCATCCTTTCAGCCAGACGAGCCACGGGATCGCGTGGAGCAGTTCCTCAATGCACGGCTCTACGTGCGATCCGCCGAGAACGGGCCATCGGGTCTGCGGCGCGAGCTCGCACGGCCTCTGTGGATACTCGCATTCGTTGTCGGCCTCGTGCTGCTGATTGCGGCCTCGAACGTGGCGAACCTCCTCCTGGCTCGCGCAGTGGCGCGCGAGCGCGAGATGTCGCTGCGGCTGTCGATTGGTGCGGGCCGCGGCCGGCTGATCCAGCAAGTGCTGATCGAGAGCGCCCTCCTTGCCATCGTCGGCTGCATGCTCGGCCTCCTGTTCGCCTACGTGGCCGGTCCAACCATCGTCCGCATGCTCGCGCCGGCGCACAATCCTGCGTATCTCGACTTGCGCGTCGATTGGCGCGTGCTTGCGTTCCTCGGCGTCACCGGCGCGCTGACGACGATGCTCGTCGGGCTCGCACCTGCGCTTCGAGCATCCGCCGTCGCTCCGATGGGGGTGCTGGGCGCGGCCAGCGGACGCCTGACGACTCGCATTGAGGCGCTGAGGCCGCTCGTCGCGACCCAGGTGGGCTTCAGCCTGGTCCTGTTGTTTCTGGCGGGTCTCCTGCTTCTCTCGTTCAGCAAGCTCGTAAACGTGGACCTTGGCTTCAGGCCGGACGGACTCCTGCTGTTGACCGTCGAGTCGCAAGACATTCAGTTGGCGCGAGAGGATCTCACGGTGGCGTTGAGTGGTCTACGTGTCGACCGTCTCACAACAGAGCAGCGCTCACGTCTCCCGGGCGAGGTCGTCGCCAAGTTGAGCCGGCTGCCATCGACCGTCGCGCAGGCCCATACCATCGGCGTGCAGTTGCTCGAGCGGGTGCGTCGCGTACCGGGTGTCCAGGGAGCCAGCCTCTCTGCATGGGCGATGTTCAGCGGCACGGGCGCGGAGGATGGAGTCCGTCTACCGGGACGGGCGTTGGATGCGCTGCGCCCCTCTATTCTTCCGGTCTCGCCGGGCTTCTTCGAAACAATGGGGATTCGTTTGCTCGATGGCCGAGCGTTCGAGCCGCGCGATGCAGAGCGAGAGACGCCCACGGTTGTCGTCGTCAACGAAGCGTTCGCACGACGGTACTTTGGGCGGGAGCGCGCTGTCGGCCGCGTCTTCGATCGCGTCAACGCGATGGTGGCGTTGCGGCAGGAGATCGTTGGTGTGATTGCCGATGCGAGGCATAGCAGCGTTCGGCACCCACCGCCGCCCACCATCTATGTACCGCTGCGGGGATTTCGAGCGCTGCAGGTGCGAGCCGAGGAGCCACTTGCCCTGATGGACACGCTACGGCGGGCGATCAGCTCAGTTCACCCGTCGCTGCGAGTCACCGATGTCCAGCTACAGTCGACGCTCATCGACAACTGGCTGCTCCGCGAGCGCCTGCTGGCGCTGCTGTCTGGCTTTTTCGCCATCGTTGGATTGTTGCTCGCGGCGGTCGGGTTGTATGGAGTGTTGAGCTACTCCGTGGTGCAGCGAACCAAAGAGATCGGGATCCGGCTCGCGCTCGGTGCGCAGCAACTAGCGGTCGTGCGGTCGGTTGTAACCGATGCCAGCATCACGATGCTCATAGGGGCTGCGGGTGGCCTCGCAGGCGGGCTCTACCTCGCGCGGTTCGTGAGAGCGTTCCTCTACGAAGTCCAGCCGTTCGATCTCTGGAGCCTCGCCCTCCCGGTTGGCCTTTTGGTGTGTGCGGGCGCGCTGGCGGCGGTGCTGCCGGCCCGTCGCGCCGCGCGCGTCGACCCGGTCGTGGCGCTTCGTTACGAATAGGGCAGACAGGAGACAGGAAATGTCGTGGCTCTCGCGGCTGGCGAATGTCTTTCGGACGTCGAAGGTGGAGCGCGATCTGGACGACGAGCTGCGCTTCCACATCGAGTCCCGCATCGAGCAGCTCGTCGCGACGGGCCTCACGCGCAAGGCGGCAGAGCAGGAAGTGATGCGCCGCTTCGGTGGCCAATTGCGCCTGCGGGAACAGAGTCGCGACGTCAAGCTCCTGTCCTGGCTGGATTCGCTCGTCAAGGACGTCCGCTTTGGCGCGCGCATGCTGCGCAAGGATGCGGTGGTTAGCGGCGCAGCGGTCATATCGCTCGCGTTGGCCATCGGCGCTTGCACGGCGGCATTCTCATTGATCGACGCGTTGATCCTGCGGCCGCTACCGGTCCGCGCGCCCGAGCGGGTGCGCCCGCAGGCCGTCTCGAGCGAGGCATTCGCGATCCTGGGCGTTCGACCTGCGATGGGACGGGTGCTCGGGCCCTCGGACGCGAGACATCCCGTGGCCGTGCTGAGTCACGCGTTCTGGATGCGGCGCTTTGGTGGCGATCCCTCGGTGGTCGGACGTTCCTTTACGCACGACGACCACGCGTTCGAGATTGTAGGGGTGACCGCGCAAGGGTTCACTGGCATCGAGCCGGGGCGCTCCATCGACCTGTGGGTGCCAAGTGTCATCTGGAATGAAGTGGTTGGGGTCGAGGTGAACCGGTTCCGAATCCTCGGTCGGTTGGAGGACGGTGTCCAAGCCGAGCCAGTCCAGAACATTCTGCAGCCCACATTTACCAACGACCGTCGCGAGGCGGCGTCGACGTTGGTTCAGCTAGGCAAGCCGCGCGAAGTCGTGCAGCGTTTCATCAATACACCGCTCTATGTACGATCCGCGGAGAGCGGGTTATCAGCCTTGCGACGGCAGGTCGAGCGGCCTCTGTGGATTCTGGCAATCGTTGTCAGCCTCGTCTTGCTAATCGCGGCGTCCAACGTTGCAAACCTGTTCCTCGCACGCGCCGCGGCCCGAGAGCGCGAGATGTCGTTGCGCCTGTCGATCGGTGCGGGACGGGGCCGACTGATCCAGCAGGTGCTCATCGAGAGCGCCTTGCTTGCCATCGTCGCCTGCGCCCTCGGCTTGCTATTTGCGGCCGCAGCGGGTCCGATCATCGTCCGCATGCTCGCGCCTAGCGACAATCCTGCCTACCTCGATTTGCGTGTCGATTGGCGAGTGCTGGCGTTTCTCGGCGTCACTGGGGCACTGGCAACCATGCTGTGTGGGCTTGCTCCAGCACTGCGCGCGTCCGGCGTGGCTCCCATCGGCGTGCTGAGCGCAGCGAGCGGACGCTCGACGTCTCGTAGTGGTGCGCTAAGACCCCTTGTCGCGACGCAGGTGGGGTTCAGCGTGGTCCTGTTGTTCTTGGCAGGTCTTCTCCTCCTCTCCTTCGGCAAGCTCACGCAGGTGGACCTTGGCTTCAGAGAATCCCGGCTGCTGCTACTGACAGTTGAGTCGGATGAGGTTCGTTTCAACGAAGACGACCTCATGTGGGCGGTGATGGGTGCGGCAGACCAGAGTAGAACAGGCGAACGCTCAGCCGAGCAAGAAGAGCTCCTGTCGCTGTCGCGCAAGGTCAAGCCGGTCATCGCACAAGCGCGGCCAATTGGCATGCAATTGCTCGAGCGGGTCCGTCGTATGCCGGGTGTTCAGAGCGCCAGTCTGTCTGGTTGGCCTCTGCTCTGGGAGAGCGGTTGGAGAGGCGCAGTCCGGTTGCCAGGGCGCGCGCCGGACGAAGCGTGGTCCATCTTCCTTCTGGTGTCCGATGGCTTCTTCGAGACGATGGGCATTCGTCTGCTCGATGGTCGAACGTTCGAAGCGCGCGATGCAGAGCCGGAGACGCCCACGGTTGTCGTGGTCAACGAAGCGTTCGCACGACATTATTTCGGAGGCGAGCGCGCCGTCGGACGCGTCTTCGATCGTGTGCTCCCGATTGCGACCGTCCGGCAAGAGATTGTCGGTGTGGTCGCCGATGCAAAGTACAACGATGTCCGGGAGCCGGCTCCTCCCACCGTCTACTTTCCGCTGCGGGGCTTTCGAAGTCTTCAAGTGCATACAGCGGGCGAGCCGGTAGCGTTGGTGGACAGGCTGCGACAGACAATCGAAGCGGTTCACCCGTCATTGCGCGTCACCGACGTCCAGAGACAGTCGACGCTCGTCAGCAACACGCTGCTGACGAGCGTCGACTGTCTCTGGACGTCGGTGACGCGCAATGACGGG
>WHTT01000083.1:0-260 GCA_009377605.1 Luteitalea sp. | reverse complement strand
AGAGAACGAAAGAGATCGGGATCAGGCTTGCGCTCGGTGCACAACAACTGACGGTTGTGAGGTCTGTGGTAGCGGATGCCGGTCTGACCACCCTCATCGGAGCAGTAGCGGGTCTTGGCGGCGGGTTCTATCTCGCCCGCTTCGTGCGAACGTTCCTCTACGAGGTCGAGCCGTTGGACTTCTGGAGTCTCGCGCTCCCGATGGCCTGCTTGTTACTCGTCGGTGCTGTCGCGGCGCTGCTGCCGGCCCGTCGCGCCGCG